>CAYLYR010000110.1:0-7540 GCA_964387835.1 uncultured Melioribacter sp. | reverse complement strand
GAGAATCGGCAATCGGCTAAGTTCGGAATAATCGGCGAAATTCAAATCAATAGGATGTTCATGAATATTTTCAAAGTAATCGTACAACTGTGAATTTTCTTCTTCCTCGCTGCTCAACCGGACGAAATAGTTTATTATTTCATCCAATTTCAGACCGCTTACCGTCTGAGACAAAACGGAAATATTAAGCAAAATAATTATGAAAAAAACCTTTCTCATTTTCCGCTAAATCTCTCTGCAATTTCTTTTCGTCTCCGAGTAATATCCCGAAGCGCAATAATTAAGCTCACTTGATGAGATATCGGCAGCTCCTCGTGTGTAAAGACCGCATAATCGAGTTCAAAATATTTGTATTTAATCCCAATCCCTCCCGTGTAGGAATTAGGTTCGGTTCTGTAGCCGAAGCGTAAATCCAGATTCGTAAAAATTCCATATTCTAATCCGAAACGGGTCGAAATAGGATACTCCAAATCCTTGCAGATGGCAATGTTCATTGTTATTTCATCAATCGGATTAATGCTTGCGCCAAGAGAAATAATTGAGGGAATTTGGTCGGGATAATTTTTATATGTTGCGCGAGTAAAATTTCTTATTAAAAATCCCAATCGAACATTTTGCGAAAGATAGATTAGTCCGCCGAAATTAAAGAGTACGGAGGAAGCGTTTCCGTATCTTCTGATTTTAAGAGATTTATAATCAACGGACAAACCGAACAAAATTCTTTTAAAAAAGATTTTTGAAAAAGAAGCCGAGAGCGTTGTTTCTCTGAAAAGTTCGAATCCGTAAGTTGAAAATCCGCCGGATATTACGCCGAACGAAAACGGAATTAACGCCGCTGCGCTTGCCGTTGCGAGTTCCTTTACTCCGAAATAAGAAGGCGCATAATAAGCCGAAAATTCTTTCCAGCTCAACTGCGCGCTTCCCGCGGGATTTCCGTACAACGCCATTGCATTATCCGAGAGCGCAACCGCCGAGTTTCCCATTGCCGCTTCCTTTGCGCCCGGATTAATTTGAGCTATTGAATAACTAACGCTGATTATTAGAAGAAGAAAACAGATTTTTACTCGCCCCATTTCTATCCCTCGAAAGAAATTATTATTTAACTATGCCCTAATTACAACAAATGTATTTGACAAGTTATTAAAAATTTCATTAAATTCAATATAAATTTTTAGGTTGATAAATGATAAAAAGAATTTTATTACTCTTATTTTTCCTTCCCGCTTTTATTGCGGCACAGGAATTAAATGCTACCGTAACAATTAATGTTGACCAGCTTCCAAGCAGATACAAGGAAAAATTGGACGACTTTGCCCAAACGGTTCAAGAATATCTTAATAATAATCATTACGCCGAGGAAGGCTGGGAAGGCGACAAAATCGATTGTTCTTTCAATATTTTTTTCCTTTCCGGTTCCGGAGATGTTAACTATACAGCTCAAGCAGTAATAACAAGCACACGCCCTATTTACAATACTACAAAAAGCTCACTGATGCTTAATATTATGGATGATAAATGGTCGTTTTCATATGAACCCGGACAATCGATGAATTTTGATTTGAACACTTTTAACGGACTAAAAAGTTTTCTTGATTTTTATGCGCTTGTTATTATCGGAGTTGATGCCGATTCCTACGATCCGTTCGGCGGAAACCCTTACTTTTCCAAAGCGATTGAAATTTCGCTGCTCGGCGCTTCGTCAACAAAATCGAAAGGTTGGTTTATTCAAAGTTCCTCGTATAATCGAAGAGTTTACGTTAACGACTTGATGGACTCAAAATTGCAGCAGTTCAGACAAGATTTCTGCGACTATCATTACGACGGATTGGACTTGCTTTTCAGCGGACCTAAATACAGGCTGCGGGGGCAACAAAACATGGCTAAACTTATTAACGACCTCTACAACAACAAACTTCTTAACGTAACAAGAAACGTGGTACTCACGGTTTTTTTCAATGCCAAAGCGGGTGAAATTGCTGAAAATCTCGCCGACTACCCCGACAAATCCATTTTTGATAAATTAATTAAAATCGACCCGTCGAATTCTTCCAAATATTTAAAAGTAATAGGAAAAGAAAATTGATTTTAATCAATAAAAACAATAGTTTTGCTCATTAATATTAAGAAAGGAGGAATATCGGTTATTTTTTTACGATTTAGGAACAACTTACTTTAACTTTTGAAAAAACAATTTTTTTTATTACTTGATTCATATTTTTCCGGAATTAATTTTGCACCCGTAATCTTAGCTGTTGCGGGATTTTTTATTATTTTCGAAGCGACAAATTTTGCGGAAAGTCAGAAGAATTCATCCGGCGACATCCCTTTCTATTCTGCTTCTTCGTCCCCGTTTTCTTATCTTCTCGATTCGAACAACGTATCCGGCGATTCACTCTCGGACAGTCTAAAAAAGAAACTTCTTTCAGACTCCACAGCCGCCGAAAAAGATACAACATTTAAGGACTCGACGGCGCGAATAAAGTATTTTCACTATAAGCCCAAACCTCATCTTTTTACTCAATTGGATGTACCGCACCAAACAAGTTTTTTTGCTGAGCCGAGCACGAGACTTCTGCAAAGAGTAGTCTCAATCGATTCGACAGGAAAATACGTAATTATTAAAGAATTGCTCGGAGGAAAAGAATATCGTCCCCCTTTGGTTATTCCCTTGGATGAATATATCAAAATGGAATTGGCAATAAATAAAAAGAAAATAATTGAGAATAAAGCTCGAGAATATACACTCAAAGGAAAAGAAGACGAACTGAGTAATATTTTTTCGAGTATTACTAATATTTCCATTCCCTTGCCCAACAGCGGATTTCTCAGCATATTCGGTCCTCCTAAAATCAGCTTAAAAATAAACGGCGCGGTTGATATTCACGGCGCTTGGCGCAACGAAACCACCGAAGGCTTAACGGCATCTTTACTCGGAGCAACCAAGAACGAACCGGATTTCAAACAGCAAGTGCAAGTTAATGTTTCGGGAACAATCGGCGACAAATTGAACATATCCGCAGATTGGAACACCGAAAGAACTTTTGAATATCAGAACACATTAAAAATTAAATATACCGGCTACTCCGACGAAATAATTCAAAGTATCGAAGGCGGTAACGTCAGCATGAAAACCACGCCGCTGATACAAGGCGGAGAAGCTCTTTTCGGCGTTAAGGCTAAGTTTCAGCTCGGTCCTCTTTCTCTTACAACAATTGCATCTCAGAAAAAAGGAGAAGTGGAACAAGTTGACGTTAAAGGCGGCGCACAGTCAAAAGATTTCAAAGTTCATGTTTGGGATTATTCCGAAAAACATTTTTTTGTAGATAAAGTTTATGCAGATACTTCCGCAGACTTTAACTTTTTTAACAATTATTTCGGTAAACCGGTATTTACTCCTTCGGCTAATCAAAGTTACTATCACATCAAGCAACTCGAAGTTTGGAAATCGACTACCGGTTTACCCGATATTTCCAAAGAGCGAAAAGGAAACGCATTTATCGATTTGCCCGGTATTCACCAAGGTGAAACGTACGATGCAAGTTACCGCGATACACTGACCACAACTGTAAACGGAAGAAACGAAATCGGAATTCGCTTTACGAAACTTGATCCGAATACAGATTACACTTACAACGAATATGCCGGCTTCGTGAGTTTCAAAACAAGCATCCAAAAGAACGAGGCGGTTGCCGTTGCTTATCGTATCGAAGGACCTACAACTTCTCCTGATGACGATATTTTCTTCGGTGATTTTCAGGAACAAATCGCAAACGATACCGGAAAAGTTATTCTGCTGAAATTAATAAAGCCCGATAATCTTAAACCGGGAGGAGCTTATTCCGAAGCATGGAGTTTAATGTTAAAAAATATTTATTTCATAGGGGGAATGGATATTAAGAAGGAAGGTTTTGATCTCGACTTAACTTACTCCATTCCGGGACAAGAGCCTGCAAACGAACTTCAGGGTCAACGACTCTTACATCTTTTCGGACTTGATGAAACCGATGCCGACGGTACAAGCACAAGACCGGACGGACATTTTGATTTCTTCCCGAACAAAACCATTTTTCCCGCAACCGGAGAAATTATCTTCCCTGTCCTTGAACCTTTCGGGAAACAGTTCCCTACCGATTTACCTGATTCGCTAAAATACCAAGCGGTTTACGACACAACTAAAACTTACGCCAAGCAGGATATTGAAAAAGATAGATTTTTAATGACCGGAAAATATTCCGCTTCCACAACTTCAACTTTCAGCATCGGCTTTAACGTTGTCGAAAACTCGGTAAAAGTCTATCTCGGTGGAAGACTTCTTCAGGAGGGAAAAGATTATCAGGTCGATTATAACATCGGGCAGGTGATAATTAGAAATGATGCGGCTCTTGTACCCGGCGCAGACTTGAAAATAACCTACGAACAAAATGATCTCTTTTCACTCGCTTCAAAAACATTGGTCGGCGCGCGCGCCATATACGAATTTAACAAAGACGTTCATCTCGGGATGACTTTTATGAACGTAACGCAGCAATCGTTAAACGATAAGGTCCGCCTCGGTGAAGAGCCTATGAGTAATTCCATTTACGGACTTGATTTCAAATCGAAATTTGATTTACCGATTGTTACCCGCGCATTGAATCATATTATTTCGACAAGCGCTAAATCCTCTTTTACGCTTAACGGAGAGTACGCGTATATCAATCCCGACCCGAACACAAAGAAGAGTACTATTGCCGGCGACAACGGGCAAAGCATTGCATATCTCGATGATTTTGAAGGCGCAAGAAGAACAATTCCAATAGGCGTTTCTTTTTCGGGATGGAAAGATTTATCTCCGCCGGATAGTCTCGGATATCATCTCGGGGAACCGAGAATGAATTTAATGAACTATAAAGCCCAGACTTATTGGTTTAATCGAATACCGACGGATGTAAGGGTAAATCAGATTTGGCCTGAGAAACAAGTTTCTCAGCAGCAGCAGCAAGTAGTTGTTCTCGATTTGGTTTATAATCCCGGCAAAAAAGGTTTTTATAATTACAATGAAAACTGGGAAAATAACAGCGATACTTCCTACAAAAACTGGGGAGGTTTCGAGCATCTTATTTCATCTACAGCCAACAACCTTGTTGATCAAAAAATTGAGTTCGTAGAATTTTGGGCTAAAGTTGAAAACGCTCCATCCAATGCAAAACTTTATATTGACCTTGGACAAATTGATGAAGACGTTATTCCAAACCATAAATTCAATACGGAAGATAAAAATAAAAACGGACGTTTGGATGAAGGGGAAGATACCGGTATTGACGGCGTAACCGATACCGGAGAGCCGGGATATAATTCCGCAACTAATCACGATCCCGCCAATGATGATTTTTCCCTAAATGCGGCACAAGGCAAATATGAGAAAATTAACGGCACCGAAGGTAATGCTAAACTTACCGATTTGGGAATAACTCCCGATACCGAAGATCTGAACAGGAACTTCAATCTCGATATGGCGGATAATTATTTCAGATACGAAATCCCACTCGACACGGTACGTTCGAGAAATCCTTACATTGCGGGCGGCGGACATAACGGCTGGTATCAGTTTAAGATTCCGCTCAAAGATTTTAAGAAAACTTTCGGCTCGCCTACTTTTACATTTGTTGAAACAATAAGGTTTTTCTTCCAAGGAGTTGATTCCTTAATCTATTTAAGAATGACGGAAATCAATCTTGTCGGCAACCAGTGGGAACAAGTGAAAAAAGCAAATCAAAGTACCGATGATAAAGTTGTTACCGTTTCGACTGTTAATATTGAAGATAATCCCGAATATTACTCGCCTCCCGGAGTAACAAGAGAACGAGACAGAACTCAGCCTAATGAAACCGTGCTGAAAAACGAGCAATCTCTAAATCTGATTTTTCAAGATTTACCGGATGGAAGTTACCGTGATGTAATTAAATATTTGCCACAGAGAATTGATATTTTTAATTACAAGGAGATGAAATTATTTTTCCACGGAGATATGAATACACAAAATAACAGTATTTCATATTACGGCGCTCCTGATGATTACAATACAAGAATTTATTTCCGGTTCGGCGAGGACACAACTAACTTTTATGAATATTCATTCCCGCTGAAATCTGATTGGCAAAATTTAGATATTATCTTAAAGGATTTACCGGCGCTTAAGGAAGCAAGAACTCTTGATACGGCAATCTATCGGCAGTCCGTACCCGGAAAACCTGAAGATTTTTACGGTGTAAAAGGAAATCCGTCTTTAACCAAAATATCCTTCTTCTTAATTCGAATTGCGAATCCCGATAATGTCGGTCCGCCGCTTCCTACTTCAGGTTCAATTTGGGTAAACGAGTTACGCATACTCGGCGCAGACGATACGCCCGGGTGGGCATACACCGCTTCTTCGTCTCTTAAACTGGCGGACTTGCTGACTATTAACGGAAATGTTACTAGACAAGATCCCTACTTCCATAAGATTAACGAACGATTCGGTTCAAGAAACGATAACAACCGGTGGGGAGTTTCCGTTGACTTGAACTTACTAAAATTTCTCCCGTTCAATACCGAAGGGAGCAACTTATCGATGAACTACCAGCATTCTGAATCGGTAACCAATCCCCTCTTTATGCCTTCGAGTGATATTGCAGTTGACAAAGCCGTTACTCAAATTAAGCGGAAAGTGATTGAAAACGGCGGAAGCTCTGCAGATGCCGACCAGGCGGCAAAAGATTTGATTGCCGAAGTACAGAGTCTATCAACAAGCGAAGCGATTACTTTTTCAAATATCAAAACAAAAATACCTTCACGCAGCTGGTGGATTAACAACACGATAAATGCTTTGGTTTTTAACTTCAATTTCAGCCGCGCTTTTTCACGTTCCCCCTCTATCGTTAAAAATGAAATGTGGACGTGGAAAGGTTCGGGAAACTACAATGTTAACTTCGGGCGGGATATGTACATAAAATATCATGATATTCCGCTCCTCGGTTCTTTTCTTGATTTTATCAAGAGTTATAAAAACGCAAAATTCCGTTATTTGCCGAACTCGTTTTCAACAAGTGTTTCGGTAAACAGAAAATATAATTATAATTTATCCCGCTCGGCAAACAGTAAATCACAAATTTCTCAGGATTTTGTAGCCGCGCGCGTTGCAAATCTCAATTGGAATATTACTCAAGGAAGTTTGCTTAATCTCTCTGTCGGATATAAACTTAATCTTTCTTCATCGCTGAACTATCTCCTCTTTGATGAAAACGGCGTTCCCCGTCCCGAGCAGGAAGTATGGAAAGATATTTTACATGGAGAGTTCTTCGGGAAAACCAATAATTTTTCTCAAGGTGTAACATTTAAGTTGAAGCCGAAACTTCCATCTTTTTGGAATCTCGACAAATATTTTACTCTTAACGGCGGATACAATGTTTCGTACGGATGGAAAAACGATTTCAGGCAGGAAGAACTCGGACGAAGCGCAGGTTACGGTAGCAATATTACGGCAAGCTTAAATATCAAATGGAAAGCTCTTACGAATCCCCTT
>CAYLYR010000109.1:0-7547 GCA_964387835.1 uncultured Melioribacter sp. | reverse complement strand
CTTGTTTTTTGTACCGGAAATTGTTTCGTCGCTACGCTTCTCGCAATAACAGAGAAAGTCAGCGTTCAGTAAACTATTTCTAAATTCTAAATTAAAAGCCTTTCAGTTTTTTCATTCACATATTTGTCTTTTTCTTCTATCTTTTGCCTTTAATTTTTTTGTCCTTTTCTCATTTCAAATTTCAAATTACGTAGGTAGTATGTTTTCCCATTATATTCACTTTTTAATAGGCGTCCTGAATCCAATAACCCTTTTAATACAGTTCGGTTCGAATTATCTTTCTCTAATAATTTAATTACAGCTTCCTCACGCATCGGATGGACAGCGGTAATGTTAAGAATATCATCGGTGAAATTTCCAGTCGAAGAAAAAGCATTTCCTTCGTATCCTGTTATTAATTCAACGTCCAAGCCTTTTTCTTCAAAAATTTGATAGGCTTGATTCAGCTTTCTAATATCGGGAGGTAAAACGTTAATAACAGCCGGGGGTCTTGTAGGAATTGTAATATAGGCTTTTGAAGGATTCAGCTCTTGAAGAAAATCTGAGACTTCTTGAAAATTTTTTTCACTATCGTTCATATTTTTTACTACCATAGTTTCCGTAACGAGTGTCCCGGAATATTCGGTAGAGAAGATTTTTAATCCGTTTAATATGTTTAGTAAGTTCAAACTACCGTGGGGTCTATCGACAAGATGCCAAGTTTTCCTATCGATAGCGTCAACCTTTACCGAAACCCAATCCGCTTTACTCAACGCAGTACGAACATCTTTATTGTCTATTAATGAAGAGTTAGTTATTACGGCAATCGGTATTCCCAAACTTTTGAGAGCTAAAATAGTATTCCCCAAGTTTACGTCTAAAGTCGGTTCGCCATCGGGCACAAATGTTATGAAATCTATTTCCTTTGGGCTATCCAATTTGGAAATATGTTTTTTTACTTCTTCAAGTATTTGTTGTGTGGAATAATATTCCTTTCTTAAATGGGATAGAGTTAAAGTATTCCCAAGTTGGCAATAAACGCAAGTGTAAGAGCATTCCTTAGGCGGAATGTTATTTACTCCGAGACTTACTCCTAATCTACGAGAGGGGACAGGTCCAAAAATCATTTTTTTCTCTTTTTGTTTTTTATCATTTAATAAAACTAAAGTAAATTCAAAGTGGAAAGCAAATAAAAAAACCGGAACAAAGCATGTTCCGGTTTTAAAATAAAGAGTAAAATAATCGGTAGTATTTACATCTTCTCAATCTTTTTATTCAATCTCATTTGTTCGGCGAGTTCTTTTATCTCCGTAAGATCTCTAACCATCTCACTCCAACCGTACCACAAAGCATAATCAGGACTTGCATGGAATGTGCCCTGGAAAGTTCTCATGCGATGTTCCAAGAACATAACAAAGAGTTTCTGCTCAACAACTGTGTGTGCATCGTGGAATGTAAGAAGCTGAGGATATTCAACGCCTTTATTTTCAATTGTACCGTCTTTATACAATCCGGCTACAACGTTAATTGCAGCTGCCATCAAGCTATCGGCTTTCTGAATCATTTGGTCGCCTTTTTCCAATTCACCTTTAGCAAAACGTTTTGAATGGCACTGAGTACAAGTGTTAATCATTTTGTCTCTTTCTTTTTGCCAATCTTCTTGAGTTAATCTTGCCAAGTCGGCAGCTTTTACAACGCTTAATAATGCGGTCGGTTTTCCTTGCGGATCTAAAACACCGAGAGCCTTTAATATTGTAACCCTGTCATTTTTCCACTGAGGATTATTTTCAGGAAGAGGAAGTCTGACCGCGAGAAAACCCCATGCCGTGCGAACATTGTGATTACCGTTCTGCATGTGGCAATCTTGGCAAGTAGGAGCCGGAGTATCTTCAGGTAAAACGCCTGATTGCTTCATCAAAAATCTTACGCCGTGTTTGGATGATGTGTACATTTCCCATTGAGGATGATCGAATCCCATGTGGCATGTCATACATGCTTGCGGCTGTTTGGCTTCTTTTACCGAGAAAGTATGACGAGTATGGCAAGCGTCGCAAGAAGCGTGTCCGTATCTCGCTCCGTCTTCTCTTAATTTGGCAAGTTGTTTTTCTGTTTTTACTCCAATCTTATGACAAGCACCGCAGCCTTTTTCTCCTTCAATTAAAGGCGATGGCTGCATGTGAATTGTAGGCATTGCCATTAAAGTTCCCCAGCCTTTGGAATGTTTGCCGTCCAAAAATTCTTTAGTTTGTTTTTCGTGGCAATTCCCGCATGTTTCGTATGTAGGGAGTTCGGCTTTTGCGTAATCGGTCATAGTGGTATGTTCATCGCCATGACATGTTGCACAGTCAACGTCGTTCTTAAAATGTTTACTGTTTTGCCAATCCGTTACAACTTTTGGAGTAACCTTCTTATGGCATTCAACGCAATTTTGTGCAGATGAAATTTGTGAGAGGGCAAAAACAGCAAAAAATGCAATAATAAAGATTTTTCTCATAGCGCCTCCGCTAAATGTTTTACATTAATTAGTTAGTTAATACGACACAATATATCTTTTTTAAAAAGACATTTCAAACAGTTTTAAAAAATCAAGAATGAAAGCCGCTAATGGTAAATCAGTACTTTTTTGAATATTGTAAAAAAAAAGGCTATCTCAAAGAAATGAATTTCCGTTAGAGATAGCCTTAAGTGAATGAAAGATGGGCGTTTATTATTATCGAAGAATTATCATTTTTTTTGTCAGAGTAATATTCTCAGTTTGTAAAGAATAAAAATATACTCCGCTGGATAAGTTCAACCCCATTTCGGAAGGACTAAAATTAATATTGTAACTTCCTTCGGAAAGAGTCCGATTCAGCAATACTGCAATTTGCTGTCCGAGCGAATTGTAAACTTTAATCTGAACAACGGACTGCTGCGGGACTGAGAATTTTATTGTCGTAAAGTTTTGAGCGCTTTCGCTTTTTGAAAACGGATTCGGGTAGTTTTGCTCCAAGGTAAATTTTGTCGGTTCGTTTTCTCCCGAAGCTATTCCGTTCGGCTCAGGAATAACGGCTGATGCCCAACTCATCGGGTAAACCCAATTTAAGCTGTCAGTCAATGTTTGATTTGAGTTGTAGAACGTAAGTCCGGAATTCCCCATTGCAACATAACTGCCGTCGAGAAGTTTACCGATAATCGTATTAGAGTAAAACCCTTCCGTTTGTTTTTCGGTTGAGTAATTACTTAAAGTTACAAGATAATTTGCAGATGAATAATCCGATAAAAATCCGTTTACGTAAAGCGTGTTATCGTCAATCTGAATGACATGGCTTGCTTTCAGGGAATCATCAAAGACTATTGACTTTTTAACTGCAAGACTATCTTTGTCAATAAAATCAAGGGTGCCGTAGTTTTCATCTCCCGACCACGTTCCCCACGACCAAGAGACCAAATCTCCGTTTGATAATTTTTTCACGTCAACAGTGTTCAATCGTGTGTTGATTGTGTAATCAATAGTATGATTTTCTTTGCTGAATAACTTCACCGAGTTTCCCGTTCCTAAGTACCAGTCAGCCATTGCAACGGCAACATATTCGGAGTTAAATTCACATGTCCCTTGAGGATTGCCTTCAACACCATCGGCAATAGTAGCTTGAACAGTCCCGTTTATGTAATTAATTATTTGCAAATGACTTGTTCCGGCGAGGGAAACGAGAGCAGTGGAATCATCGAGAGCAACAACAGTATATGCATTCCCGAAAGTTTCAAGCGGAATCACAGTTGCGCCGTTTTTAAAAATCATTGTATCGGGCGTGGAAATGTAATCGGTAAAAAGTTGATCGGGAAAAATTTGGATTGCATTATCGCCTGCTGTAAAGCTGCCGGAGCTAACCACAAAAAAGCGGTGATTATAATGATAAACCTGATTGGCAAATGCGGCAAGCGTATAAATGTTTTCATAATTTGTTTTTGAATCAAAATTATAAAAACCGAGTTTGTTTCCGTTAATATAAACCATTGCTTCATGGGGAACTTGAGCAAATAGTGAAGCGGAAAAAAGAACAATTAACGTAAATAGTTTTTTCATTTGTACCTCTAATTTTTAGTTATAAATTGGATTCTTCCCGGATTTAATCCGGCTGAAATTGTTTTTAATTTTTCTCCGTATAAATCGAAGAGGATAACTTCACCGTTTTGAAGAAAGTCTTTCGGATTGGTTAATAAAATTTTCTTATTTGTTTTATCGAAAGAAACGGAATAGATTACGCCGGTTATCGGATTTACATTGCTTCCTTTGATAAAAAGAGAATCATCAATACTGAACGTATCAAGATTAATTTTAAGAAGTCCGGAACCGTTAACCACAAGGAGATTATTTTCTGCAATCACGGCTTTCCCGGGATTTTCGCCAATCAAAATCGTATCTGTCGGGACTAAGTTCTGAGCGTTAATTTTTGTAACAGCGCCCAAACCGATTGCATCATATTTCCCGATTGAAACCAAATAAACATTATCCCCAAAGCTTAAAAACGTGTTGGGATTTTGCCAAACGGAAATAGTTGAAATTACCGCGTGTGCCGATGTATCAATTACTGAAACAGTATTCCCGATGCCGAAACCTGAATTAGCGACAAAAAGATTTTCTCCGTTTAACGTAAGTCCTTCCGGTTTTGAGCCGACATTCACAGTCCCCGTAATGTTCATTGAGGAAGGATTGAATTCTACAATCAAATCGTTGAGAGTGGAAACATATCCGTGTGTTGAATCGGGAATTATAATTTCTCTCGGGCTGCCGTAATCGGTAAAATCGATAAAACCTTCGGAATGAAAATCCTGAATGGAAATAACTTCTATCTTTTTCGATTTGTCCACAACTATAAAAACTTTGCCGCAGCAAAGAGCAAAATCATTTGCCGTATCGCCGAGATCATCTCCGTTGTTCATTGCGGCGTAAACGTTCTGTTCGACATTGCCGGATTCCAAATCATAAAAAGTAATTGACGAATTATTTTGACCGTAAAGCCCTTCATTAAGAATTAGATAGCCGGAGGAGTGAAAATTTTCCGGAGGAATAAGCGGTATTTGCTCCTTTGTACAACGTAAAGAAGTTATTGAAACAATGAGAAAAAAAATATATGAAAATATTTTTGCAGTTTTCATTAAAACACTCCGAATTGAAAATCCACTGTAAACGAGCGCAATGGCATGGGATAAGATTGTATTACAAAATAATTAGTGTTAAATACATTATATATATTTAATGTTACACGAGATTTATACCCGCTGAAATTAAATGAATGTGAGAAAGAAAAATCGGCAAGAAAATATGCAGGCAAAGTAAATCTCGGATTGTTGTCGTTTGTGTAATAGCTTTTATCCGTGTAACTCAAATTTGACGTAACAGAAAAGCTATTTAAATTGATGGTTGCTCCGAAGGTTAAACGATTTCTCGGAGAATAAACCAATTGTTTATTGTAAGTTTCATCTCCCGCGCCGGCAAAGTAAGTGTTTGTTACGGAATTATAAACATAGATAAAATTAAGTCCTAATTTTTTATCTAACAGCTCAAGATTTGAAGTAAACTCCAACCCCATTGATTCTATTGACCGAAAATTTCTGGGAATCTGCAAAGCCAATCTTGTAGGGAGCCAAACGATTTTATCTTTTCCGTCTATGTAGTAAAGCGAGAGATTGGAGCTGAAATTTGAGAGCGGTGAGAAATCTATTGAGAAGTTTAAAGTCTTATATCTTTCCCCCTTTAATTTTGTATTGGAATAAATACTCGAGTAATAGATTTCCGTGAAGTTCGGTTCTCTGAAGTTATCGGCAAAATAAAATTCAAATGCTATGTTACTAACAAACTCCGGCGCGGCAATTAAACCGAACTTGTATGAATAGTAAGAATATACTTTTTTATCATCGGAAAAAATCTCGTTGGACAATGAGCGGCTGCCGTTTACATAAGGTTTGACTTTCTTGAAAAAAGGGAGTGAAGTGAAAAGTCGTGATAAAGAAACAAAAAGATTCCCATACGAACGATTCGCTGAGAGTTGTTCCCTTGAAGGATTCGCGCCTATTTTAGGAAGAGTAATCGTTCCGTAAAGTAAATTCGCCCCGGCTTGTATATTTAAGTTATTGTAATGATAATCAAAAACATTATTGAACTGATATTCATTTAATACGCTCTTTTCTTCTTTACTGAAAAACAAAAACTCATTGAAAGGATCAGCTATTGTAAATCTTTGATTATTAAAACCGAATGAGCTTCTGAAAGAAAGATTTTTTGAAATACGATAAAATAAATTGGCGGTAGTGAGTATGTTTTTTGTTATTGAGCGTGCATGAGAAGAATTGTAATTATTCGCGGCAATAAAACCGGGAAGTCCGTTGTTCATTGTGGAATAATGGGAATATAGTTTTACGAAACCTTTGTTAAATAGTGAGTTGAACGTTGCCGAGAAAAAGGAACGTGAGTAATCGGCATTGTAACGTTCCCTTGTTTTCTCGGCATACTCATATTTGTAATGGTTTGGAGAAAATGAACGCTCGATGTTAATTAACAATGAATTGTTATCAAGAACTAATCCGGTTTTAAAGTAATAACTTTGCCCGAACAAGTTGTCGGCTTTAGCGCCGAAGAGAAAATTGTTTGAGTTTGGGATTCTTCCCGATGTAAGTTTTAACACTCCGCCGGCTGCGGAAAAGCCATCCACTCCGTTTTTGAAATATTCAACTTCGTCTATTGAGTTTAAGCCGATAAGTGAAAAGTCAAAAGAACCGCTTCTTAAATCGTTAACTTTGGTTTCGTTAAATAATACGAGTGTGTTATCGCTGCTCATTCCTCGTGACGAAACTGTCGTTAAACTTCCTTCGCCTCCGTAACTATTGATTTTAATTGTGGATTTATTTTTCAATAGTTTTGAAACAGTGTTGAATTTTGCTTTTACTTCCGGTGTAATTTCGAGTTGTTCTTTATCTAAATTATTTTTCTTTGATGTTACCTTTACAACGTTTGTTTTGAATGTCTTGTTAATTAAAATAACTCTTCTTAAATCTTTCAGCTTTTTTACCGAAACTTTTTTGGTTTTGAATGCAACGTGAGAAATTATTAATGAATCTTCGCTCAAAAAAGGCGTTAGCGGGAAAGTTCCGTTTTTGTCAGTAACTAAATAATTATTCCCTCCTTGTACAACAGCTTCTGAAACAGGCTTGCCGGACGAACTTAACACGGTTATTGTCTGAGCTTTATTATTTACAAAAAGAATTATATTCAACGATAGTGCGAATAAAATAATATGTTTTTTACTACTTCTAATCATTTAATAATTGTAAACTTTTCGGAAACGATGGATTCTCTGTCATTAACAGTAACAATATAAATCCCGGTAGGAAGATTGCCGGAGTTAATTTTTACCATTCTAATATTTGATGCGGCGCCTCTAATTGTACGAGTAAGAACCCGCTGTCCAAGCAAGTTGTAAATTGTTAACATTAAATCATTTCTCTTAATATCTCTAATTTCAAAATTTATGATTGAAGTTTTACTAATGTTAATCGGGTTCGGGAAAATATTTATTTTAAAATCGTTA
>CAYLYR010000108.1:0-7554 GCA_964387835.1 uncultured Melioribacter sp. | reverse complement strand
TTATATGGTCGAGACTTTCTTCGTAAACGGGAAGTTTTGAATAACCCGACTCAATAAAGGTTTCGAGTGCCTCATCGATTGAAGCGTCAACTTCAATACCGACAATGTCCGTACGGGGCGTCATGGTTTCGGAAACTTTTTGGTCTCTCAATTCGAAAACTTTGTTGAGAATATCGGAGTTGGCTTCATCAACAAATCCGGCTTCGGTACTTTCGTTTATTAACGATTGAAAATCCTCGCGCTTAAAGATTCTATTAATTCCTTCTTCGCTTAACTTTGTTCTTCCAGTAAAAACGGAAGAAACAAGCGATGTAAACTTCACAAAAGGATAGAGGATAAATGTAAAAAATCTTAAAGGCGTTACGGCAAAAGCGAGAAGCGAGTCGGGAGCTTCACTCGAGAAAAACTTCGGCAAAAGTTCCCCGAAGAAAAAAATCACAGCGGTTGATATTAAAAGTATTTGAAAATTATCAAAGCCGAAATAATTGGTGAGAAAAATTGTAATAATTGAAGCGAAAGCCGTATTAATAATATTATTTGAGATTAATATTGTAGAGAAAAACATCTGAGGATTTTTCACATAGTAAAGAGCATTCTTTGCCGAAAGAACGTTTTTTTGGGCGCGAAGTTCAATCTTTAATTTGTTAGAAAGAACATAAGCAAGCTCCGTTGAAGAGAAAAAAGCGCTTGCAAAAATTAATGCAATCAAAAATATTAATTCAAAAGTCATAAATATTTAACTAAACCATTTAAATTGAATTATAAATTTACTAAAGTTATAAATTCTTTGACAAACTTTTACAAATGATTGATAGAGTATTAACTTGGTGTTATTGAAGCATTTGTCGTTTGATTTCAGATTTTATTCTTGATTATCGGAAACAATAATACAAAAGAAATTTAAGTAAGGCGTAATCAATTCTGATATTTGTCAATAAGCTCTTCCGCTATTTCAATATCTTTTTCAATTTGACGAATAAGAGCTTCCTTGGTAACAAACTTAACTTCATCCCGAATTTTTTTTATCACTTCTGTTTTCACCAATTTGGTGTAAATATTTTTATTTAAACCGAAAATGTATGTTTCGATAATCGGATGATTGAGATGTTCAAATGTTGGTCTCGTCCCTATATTCATTAGTCCGAAATAGACTTCATCCCGCAAAAAGACTTTAACGAAGTAAACGCCGTTTGCCGGAATAACCTTGTGAGCTTCCGGTTTGATGTTCGCCGTAGGATACCCCAACTCTCTTCCCCGCTGCGCTCCGCGAATAACTTTGCCGCTAAAGGAATAGTTTCGTCCCAAGTACTTATTTGCCTTTTCCAAATCACCGGTTTTAAGAGCTTTGCGAATTTTAGTGCTGCTTATTACTTCTCCGTCAATTTTTACTTCATCGGCACCTGAAACGGTGAAATCACATTCATCCGACATTCCGAGAAGTTTACTCTTATCTCCTCCTCTGTCCTTTCCGAATTTATGGTCGTAACCGACAACAATATGCTGCACGCCGATTTCATCACAAATAATTTTTTTAATGAAATTTTCGTAAGACATTTGTGAAAATTCTTTCGTGAAATTGATAACCAAAACATTATCGATTGCTGTTGTTTCCAAAATTGTCAATTTCTCGTCGGTTGTAGTCAGCAGTTCCAAATCATAATCGGGAGAAACCACAAAGCGCGGATGCGGGTCGAAAGTAATTACCAGACTTCTTCCGCCAATTTCTTTAGCTCTTTTTACAACTTCATCAAGAATTTTCTGATGTCCGAGATGAACGCCGTCAAAAGTCCCGATTGTGATAATTGTTTTTTTTCTCTTTTCTACATGTTCAGGTTTATAATAAACTTTCATTTTACTTAGCTTTCTTTAACAAGTTTAACAAATTCTTCAATCGTTAATGCATCTTCTACGGCATAATTTCCAATTGCGGTTCTTCTTAAATTTCCGAGATAAGCTCCGCAGCCGAGCCGCTCTCCGAAATCATCAGCAATAACACGAATATATGTTCCCTTGGAAACGGAAATGTCAAATTCAACTTCCGGCAAATTAATCCGATTAATATTAAATTCCGTAACCGCAATCTTCCTTGCAGTTCTTTCTACCTCTTTCCCTTTGCGAGCCAGTTCGTAGAGTTTTTTCCCTTTATGCTTTACAGCCGAATACATCGGCGGAATCTGCATCGATTCTCCGAGAAAAGTTTCTTTTACTCTTAAAAATATCTTCTTCCGTTATTCCTTCGGTGCTTCTTTCTTCGCTCACTTCGGTTTCCCCATCCATTGAAGGTGTCCTTTTCCCAAGAATAAATGTACCGGAATATGATTTATCAAGTCCTTGGAAATTATTCAACTCTTTGGTTTTCTTCCCGAAAGCGATAATCAGAAGTCCCGTTGCAAAAGGGTCAAGAGTTCCGGCATGACCTACTTTTTAGATATGAAGCGTATGGCGGAGTTTATTTACAACATCAAAAGATGTCCACTCGGAAGGTTTATCAATAAGTACCAATCCTCCCGCAGTAAGATAATCGGAAGAAAATTTATTCGTCTTCTTTGTTATCATCTTTATGTATCTGCGAGAACAATTTTTCCATTTTATCAACATAATCAAGTGTGTCGTCTATAAAGAACTCAAGCTCAGGAATGAATCTGAGATTTTTTATACTCTGTGCAAGTTCGTAACGGATTTTCTTTTTATTATCATTAATCCATTTCAAACTTTCTTCTCTGTGCTCTTTATCAAAAACGGAAAAATAAACTCTCGCTATTTTTAAGTCGGGAGTAACTTTCACCGAAGTAATTGTTATTAAATCACCAACCGAATCTTCCACTTTCATCATAAAGATTCGGCTGAGTTCTTCTTTAATAAGTTTAGCTACTCTTTGAGTTCTTATACTCATTAATCCAACTTCTTTTTAGTTTCAACAATCTTGAATGCTTCAATCATATCGCCGATTTTAATATCATTAAAATTGGCAATGTTCAAGCCGCACTCGTAACCGGAATCGACTTCCTTAACGTCATCCTTGAAACGTTTCAAAGAAGCAAGGTCTCCTTCGTAGATTTTAATGCCGTCTCTGAAAAGTCTGATTTTATCGTTTCTCGCAATCTTTCCGTCAAGGACGTAACAACCTGCAATAGTTCCCACTTTAGGAACTTTAAAGATGTCGCGTACTTCTACCGTCGCAACAACTTCTTCCGATATAATCGGTTTAAGCATACCTTCAAGAGCCGACTTAAGCTCTTCAATTGCATTGTAAATTACGTTGTACAATCTAATTTCAACATTTTCTTTTTCAGCTAATTTTCTTGCGCTTAAACTCGGACGAACATGAAATCCGATAATAATCGCGTCGGATGCAGAAGCAAGAAGCACGTCGCTCTCTGTAATAGCTCCAACGCCTTTGTGTATTACTCTTACTTTAACTTCATCATTTGATAGTTTCATAAATGAATCTGCAAGCGCTTCAACAGAACCATCAACATCGCCTTTAACAACAATGTTCAAATCCTGAACTTCACCGGTGCTTATTTGACTTGCAATTTCTTCGAGAGTAAGCATGTGAACTTGTCTTTGATCCTGTTCCCGTTGAATCTGCTGGCGCTTTGTAGCAATATTATGAGCTTCCTTTTCGGAATCAACAACAACAAAAACATCACCCGCTTGCGGAACTCCTTCGAACCCTGTAACGACAACAGGAATGGAAGGACCGGCGCTTTTGATTTTTTTGCCGCGTTCATCAAACATTGCTCTAACTCTACCGGAATAATTTCCTGCGAGAAAAGGATTACCTATTTCCAAAGTTCCTTTTTGAACAAGAATTGTAGAAACAACTCCGCGCCCTTTTTCCAACTGAGCTTCGATTACTGTTCCCCTTGCCTTTCTTTTCGGATTTGCTTTAAGTTCAAGCATCTCGGCTTCAAGTAAAATCTTTTCAAGTAAAACGTCGATATTCAAACCGGATTTGGCTGAAATTTCCGCGCTCTGATATTTTCCGCCCCAATCTTCCAAAAGAATATTTCTTTCCGAAAGCTGCTGCCGGATTTTTTCGGGATTTGCTCCCGGTTTATCAATCTTGTTAATTGCAAAAACCATCGGAACGCCCGCTGCTTGTGCGTGGTTTATCGCTTCAATTGTTTGAGGCATCACAGCATCGTCTGCGGCAATAATTATTACTACAATATCCGTAACTTGCGCTCCACGCGCACGCATTGCCGTAAATGCTTCGTGCCCCGGAGTATCAAGAAAAGTAATGGACTGTTCATCATTAATTTTCACATGATAAGCGCCTATATGCTGTGTAATGCCGCCGGCTTCACCGGCAACTACATTCTCCTTTCGAATATAATCGAGCAAAGATGTTTTACCGTGATCAACGTGTCCCATAATCGTAACTACAGGAGGTCTCGGGACTAAGGAATCTTCCGGATCTTCAAAATCTTCCAAAGCGTTCTCTACAATTTCATGCTGAAGTTCCACTTCAAATCCAAACTCATCTGCAACCAAGGAAATAGTTTCAAAGTCAAGACGCTGGTTAATTGAAACCATTAGTCCAAGTCCCATACACTTTCCGATAACATCCGCCACGGAAACATCCATAAGATTGGCAAGCTCGTTAACGGAAATAAACTCCGTAACGCTTAACTTCTGTTTCTCTTTTGCTTTTTCTTCTTCAATCTTTTCTTGTATTTCTTTCTTTTCAATTCTTTTCTTTTTCCTCAAAGCTGCTCTATCAACATGTGCGTTCGAGTCGTCTCCGAGAATTGTTCTTTTGATTGCGGCTTCTACTTCTTTTTGGTCAACTTTAACCTTCTTGGACTTCTTTTTTCTTTTTGAAGTTTGTTCTTTCTCTTTTCCGGCAGAATCAAGTTCTTTTCTTTTTTTCGCGCGAAGTTTTTTCTTCTTTTTCTTACTCGGAGTTCCTTCAACCAACTCAGCAGGATTTACAACCTCAGGAACGGTTTCCGGTTGTTCGCTTTTAGGAGTATCGGTTTTTTTCTTATCCGATTTTTTATGCTTCCCTTTCTTGTTATTTTTCTTTTTGCGTTTGCCCGCGTCCAAATCTATTTTGCCGAGTACTTTCAAGCCGCCGGAATTATTTTCCAATTCTTTTTCCGACTCGGTCATAAACTTTTTCGGTTCTTTCACCTCTTCTTCTTCGGGAGTTTCGGGAAGACTTTCCGGTTCTGTTTCATCCTCAACTTTTTCTTCTTCCAATTCCTCTCCCGTTTGAGCTTCAACTTCCGCTTTAGTTTCAGCTTCAACCTCTTGAGGCTGAACTTCAACCTCTTCCTTTTCAGGCTCTTCAATAGAAGTCCCAATCTCAGCTTCGGCAGTTAAGGTAACTTCTTCCGGAGCTTTCTCTTCGGTCTCAGTTGCAGATTGAGTTTCGTCCGTTACAACAGTTTCCTCTGTTTCAACAGGCTCTGTTTTTTCTTCGGGAAGGTCTTCTTTAATTTCATCTTCTACAACAGCATCTTTCTCCGCCGCAGCATTGGGAATATCTTCTTCAACCTTCTTTTCCGTTTTCTTACTTGAAAACTTTTTTTGAAAATCATCAATTTTCTTATAGTGTTTGCGTGCGGCTTCGATGTCTTTTTTGAATCTATCTTCAATAACTCCCAACATGTCGTCGGTCAGCAAACTCATGTGGGATTTAATTTTGAACCCCTTTTCCTCAAGGAATTCGACCAATTTTTCCGTAGATAAATTGTATTCCGCTGCAAACTTGTATAATCTGATTTTCTTTTTCTTTTCGGTCATTCTTTAACCTTAAATTTATTCTTCTTCAAACTGGTCTTTTAATATTTCTATTATTTCTTTAGCTTTATCTTCATCTAATCCATCAATTTGAGCAAGCTCTTCAAACCCGGCTGAAAGTATTTCAACGGCAGTGTCAAATCTGTTCTCAATTAACAAATCTACAACTTCATCACCGAGTTCTTCTCTCAAATCAACCAATTCAATATCATCTTCATATTCATCGTAAGCTTTTTCTTCACGAATAACATCTATCTCGTAGCCCGTTAGTTTAATAGCCAAACGAATATTAACGCCGTTTCTTCCAACAATCAGAGAAACTTGATCCGAATCCGCCCAGACGGTACATTTTTTCTCATCCTCGTTAATTTCAATTGCTTTTAATTTTGCAGGCGCCAATGCTCTTTGAATATAAACTATCGGGTCATCGGAATGATTAATAACATCGATGTTTTCATTATTTAGTTCGCGAACAATTGCATGAATTCTTACACCTTTCATTCCAACGCATGCGCCTACGGCATCAATACGCTGATCTTGCGATTCAACGGAGACTTTCGCTCTTTCACCCGGTTCACGGGCAATTCCTCTGATGTCGATAATTCCATCATAAATTTCCGGGATCTCAATTTCAAATAATCTGCGGAGAAACATGTTATCGGCTCTCGAGATAATAATTGCCGGACCTTGTGTCGATTTACGTACTTCTTTAACAACTGCGCGGATTGTATCTCCCTTACGGTAACGTTCGCGCGGTATTTGTTCGGAACGAGGAAGAAGAAGCTCATGTTTGTTATGATTAACCAGAATATCATTCTTGCGAACCTGATAAATATCGCCGACAATAATTTCGCCCAGCATATCGTTGTATTCTTTGAAAACAATTTCTTTCTCAACTTCGCGGATTCTCTGGTTGAGAGTTTGCCGCGCAAGATTAATTAATCTGCGTCCGAAAGAGGAAAGTTCAATTTCTTCAACAAAATAATCTCCAACTTCAAGCTCTTCTTCATTTCCCTTTTCTTCAACTTCTTCAAGGCTAATTTCAGTTTCCGGATTTTCCACTTCTTCAACTATTTCGCGTTCAAGAAATATTTGAATATCACCTCTATCCATGTTAACAATCACTTCGAAGTTTGAATCTTGTCCGTATTTTTTCCTTACGAGAACTCCTAAAATCTCCTCAATGATTCCACCGAGAACATCTTTATCCAAACCTTTTTCGCGAGCCATTTGCGCGAACGATTCTACTATCGCACTGTTCATTTATTTCTTCCTCCGTCAAAACGAAATTTGTACTTTTGCTTGTTTTATATTATTAAAATTTACTTTTTTCTTTTCACCGTGAACTTCAAATATCAGTTCATAATCATTCACGGAAAGAAGTTTTCCTTCAAATTTTTCTGTCGTTTCTTCTTTATCTCCGAGCTTTACCTTAAAATCTCTTCCAATATGCTTGGGAAATTGTTCGACATATTTCAAAGGTTTCCCAACTCCGGGAGATGAAACATCAAGTCTGTATTTTCCTTTAATTAATCTTTCATCATCAATAAATTTTTCAAGTTCTCTCGACACGTCAGAGCAGATTTCCGTTGTTATTCCGGAAATATTATCGATGAAAATTTCGAGTACCCTGAAAGAATCCGTTCCTCTCCATAAAACATCAATTAAGAATAAATCCTTATTCTCAACTATTTCCTTTATTTTCGATTCTATTTTATCTATTGCTTTCATTTCAGTTTATCCCAACAAAAAACGCCCCTTTTGGGGCGAATTAGAATAACAATAATAAGAATTTTTTCT
>CAYLYR010000107.1:0-7574 GCA_964387835.1 uncultured Melioribacter sp. | reverse complement strand
AAACCAACGGCGAAGTAGTGTAAATTTCACTTGAACTTGAAGTTACCCAAAGATAATTATCACTGTCGGAAAGAATTCCGTACAGCTGCAAGTTATCAAAGACATTCCAATCAATAATATTACTCCAACTGTTTCCTCCGTCGGTTGTCTCATTAATTTCATGTCCGCCGACTAAAATCCAATGATCGGGACTAACCATAACTCCGGTCTTCATCTCGGCATTGGAGGGAGGATTAATATAATCCCATGTAACGCCTCCATCGCTTGTTCTTAAAACTACATCGCCGAACGCTATACCGTTTTGCGAATCATAAAAAACCACTCTGTTCAAATCCGCATCGGGGTCAGGTGAACCGTTTATGTTTCCTGCAGTCCAGGTAGTTCCTCCGTCGGTTGTGTAGTACAAAGTTAAATCCCGTCCGCATACAACTCCGTGCTGAGAATCCGTAAAATGAACGCCGAGGAGATGTTCGGGGAAAGTACCGATTAAATGAGACCAGCTGTTTCCTCCGTCAGTGGTTTTATAAAATGCGGAGACTCCCGTTCCGGACTTCCCGACAACAAAGCCGTTGTTTTCATCAAGAAATTGAACGCCGTAAAGTGTATTTCCGGAAGCGCTCGTATCCGCCAAAACGGTTGTCCAAGTTTCCCCGCCGTCTTCGGTTTTACTAACCATTCTATTATAGCGGGCAATGTAACCTACATTTTCATCAACAAAGGAAAAATCTTTTATTGTGGGGCAATGCATACCGTCGGACGCATAAAGAGCTTTCCACGTTAAACCGTTATCCGTTGATTTAATTATAAGTCCGTCATAACCGCCGGCAAAAATTGTATTACCGACTTTGTAAATAGTGTATAAACTTGTTGTTGGGATAATTCCCGACGGCATAGTCCATGAAACACCGCCGTCGTTTGAATAAACAATTCCGCCGCCGCTTCCGCATGCAACTAATCCCGAGCCGGAAACCGAAATAGATTTAATCTGAATTCCGAACTTTGCCTGAGTTCTGTGCCAAGTTACTCCTCCGTCGGTTGACTTGATAAATACGGTTCCTTCGTAAGCTGCGCCGCCGCCGGCAATAACAGTATTCTCATCAATCCACTTAACTGCATTAAGATTAACATATTGTCTATCTTCGGCAGCTTGTTCCATGTAATCCCACGTAGCGCCGCCGTCATTGGATTTTAAGATAAGACTCGGCTGCAAACCTGCGGCTTGCGAACCCCAACCGACGGCAACCACTTGAGTTCCCTTAATTGCAACAGCTCTTAAATCCATACGAGTGTAAACATTCGGCAATCCGTTTACCGAATTAATTTTAGTCCAGCTCTCTCCATCGGTTGTGTAATAAATATCCATTCTTCCCGAGCCGCCTCCTACGCAGACACCGTGCAACGAAGAATCGAAAGCCATAGCTTCCAAATCGCCGACATTCGACAATTGTGTCGTCCAGGTAGCGCCTCCGTCATTTGTATATCTAACCTGCGCTTCGCTTGACTTACTGACCAAAACCCAGCCGGTATTTTCATCTGCAAAATAGATGCTTCTAACAGCGCCGCCGTCAGGACCGCCGACATCGATTGAAGTCCAAGTTGCTCCGTCGTCCGTTGTTTTAATAAGCTCGTTATTGCTTACTCCGACAAAGCCCATCGTCTTTGTTAAAAACTGCACACAATAATAAGTTGAAGAGTTAGATGGAATGTTATCGTATTTTGTCCAAGTCAATCCTCCGTCAATTGTTTTGGCAAATGTGCGTGATGCTCCCACAACCCATCCGATATTTTGGTTATAAAAATATGAACCGGAAAGAGAAGTGAAATTAGCTTTATTTGCAAATCGCCAAGTTCTGTCTTCCCCTTTTGTTTGAACCGAAATTAATAGGAATAGAAAAAGTAAAAATATTTTTTTCATAAAACACTCCCGAAAATTATTATTAAAAAGTAAAAAATCTTAGAGTTAATAACCAATCAAAGTGAGAACGATATAATCCGGCATTGCTTGGCGTTTGCTCGGCAAATCTCATTAAACCATCCAGCTGTATTTGCGAATTAACATTATATCCGAAACCGATTGTTCCGAGATGCTCGATAACATTATCTCCGCCGTAAAGAAAATCATGTGAAAGAAAAATAAAATTATAACCTGCTCTTAACGCTAAATTGTTTGAAATATAATATTCAAGTCCAACTCTTGCAATGTTATTAATCACATTCAAATTTGAGAAACGATTATCTATATATTTTGCAGAATCCGATGAAACATATTCCGCTTCGTATTCAACGCCGAGCAGTAAATTTTCACTTAAATGATACGAACCTCCCGCTCCGATGCTTGCGCCTTTATTTTCCCACTTCCAAATCAGCAGCTCTCTTTTGGAATTTTCACTCCAGCTCTGATAATTATAATAATTAACCGAAAGAGCGGCTAACAGATTTTCAGAAACTTGGAAACGCGCACGCCCTTTAATATCAATGTTTTCAAATGAGGCATATCCGTCTTCAACATCAACCAAACTTCCCTGCGGGAAAAGGAAACTGCTGCCGCTAATACCATAATCAGCGGCTATTCCGACTTCAAGTTTATTATCCGGAGAATAATAAAACTGTCCCGAAAAAACTTCGCCCGATTTGTTGATTTTATAATTCTGTGAAGAACCTCTCAACTCAACGGAGTGTGTTTCTCCTCGCCATTCGTAAGTCCTAACTGTTAAGAGATTGACATCGCTCGCTTCGATTCTTTCTTGTGAATTAGCGCCCTTAACCGCAACGCCGAAAACCATTCCGTTCCGAAGCTGCAAAGCCGCCCCGAAATCCCCTTCAACATTGCGGTAAATCGTTTCACCGAACGTGTAAACATCTTTGAGCCCGTTTAAAATTTTATATTGTATGCCGCCGCCGACATAAAGATTGTTATACAATCGCAAACTATGAGATAACCGAAACATCGGTCCGTTGTATGTTGTATTGCCCGTAGTAGTGTCCGTAAAGAAAAATCCTTCTCCCGCGTATGGAGCATATTTTAAGTTTCTATAATTTTTTATTCTAACCTGATAATCATAGGCGGCTTCGCCGAGAAACGTTCCGGACGAGCCGAGAGGTTTTACATCAAGAAAATGAGCGCCGAAATTATTTACTCTCTCGGGAGTGTATTCCCTTCGATAAGTCCCGTAATCGGATTTCTGCATCGGGGATATTTCCAATCTTCCTTTGGTCCGGCTTTTAACCAGCCAAGCGGTATTGTCTCCGAATGTGTAAGGGTCGAAAGATTCATCAATATCTCTTACCGAGAAACTCAATCCGCCCATCGCAGCGGTTCTGCTTTTTTGAGCAAAAAGTACAACTGAAAAAAATAATAAAACAATCGATATTTTTTTTAAATCAATTCTCATATTAAACGCAACCTTTATTGATACCCCGGAGTAGGATGATTAATTACATGCCAGTCAAGCGTTCCGTCGTTAGTGTCAACGCCTTTGTCTCTCCGTTCCATTGATTTACCGCTGTATTTCGGCGCGCTTTGAACCCAGCCGCGGTCCACTCTGTCGTCCAACGTTAATCTGCGGGTCCCGCTCGATTGATACTCAACACCGTCCAATATAGTTGAAATGTCAATTCCATCTTCCCAAACGGAATCTCTGCCGTCCGTAACGATAACAACATCCGATGTTAAACTAATCATAAAATCAACAGTTCTGTCCAAACGAATATTATAAAGATTAGGTACATCGGGATTATCAAAATCATTAAATGAAAGCTGATTAACGAACTCCCAATCGGCATGACTTAAATCGATACTCGTAGGCATGGTTTGAGTGTGGTCAACAGCATCTTGAGCCAAGACCTTAAATGTGTGGGGTTCAAAGGGATAATTTTTTTCGCCCGGTGTTCCGGGAAACTTAAATATATAAGTTACTCCGTCAATATCTCCGTCATTCCCGACATCCGCTCCGGGTCCCATTCCGTTATTTTGTCCGGAAACGCGAGCCACAATCATTCCGTCCAAATACTTAACGGAATCGCTGCTGTTGTACAACTCGATATATTGATCATAAAAGAAGTAGATATTATTTACAGGTCCGCATGAGTAAATTTCGTTAATGGCGATTCCCGATGAAGAAACGGGTTTTGTTACCAGCGTATCTATAAATGTCTTCCCCGAAGTTATTTCAACGTCTTTAATTCCGGCTATCAGAAGGATTGAGTTATCATAAGGATGGCGGGAACGCGCAGCGATTTGATATATCGCCGAAGGAATATTATTCAGTAAAAGATTTCCCAACTCATCCGTTTTTCTGCTCATCGTTCCATATTCCGATGTGAGAATAATATCCGCATTAGAAACAGGCAGAGAAAATACTTCCGTTGAATCAACGCCAACCGAATCGCGTACAACAAAAAGATTAACTCCGGCTTCTCCGTCAACCTGTGTAGGAGGAGTTTTTTCACATGAGATAAAAACCGTTAAGCCGATTAAAACGACTATGAATATTCTTATTTTCATTCCTATCTCCAAACCTTATCCAACAACATACTGAATTCCATTCCGTAATAAATATCGGGGTTTCTCGATACTTCAATTGTCGATTGCGAAGAAACATTATAATATCGATACAAAGCGGGATCATCCAAAAAGTTGTTAACATAAAATGAAATTTCCGCTCCTTTGAAAAGGGATTTGGAAATCACAAAATTAAAAAGCCATTTGTTAGGACGGGAAATAATAGATTCCTGATACTCCCTAATCTCGCGCCCTTCGGCGGTTAATTTATCGTAATCAACAGGCTGCAGATTATAGTTTTGGTATCTCTCTCTGAAGAGCTGCTCGGCTCTTAAAGTAATCCACATCCCGAGCGCTTTGTTCGTATAGCGCGCATAATAATTAATCTGAATTTTATCGCTCCATCTTCCGCTCTTCGGATATTGCCAGCCGATAACCGTATCGACGGAAACTCCCGGGACTTGGTAGTTCGGGAACTGTCCCAAACTCGTATCGGGATATACGCTGTATGAGTAACCTGCTCCGGGATTATTTTGATAACCGTAACTCCCCACAACCGAAAAACTCATATTCAGAGGTTTAATTTTAGCCGTTCGTACTTTCAGTTCAATTCCTTTACTGAAAGATTTGCCGATGTTCGCATACTTGTAATAATAATCGACATAATAGACTTTATCTTCCCCGTTTACATTTGCCTCTGTAAAATAAGGTATTTGAACGCTTGAAGGTTGGTTAACCCTTTCCCTGTAGTAGAATGAAAGCGTTGCGCCTACGGTCTTAAAAAACTTCTTGTCAAAAGAAATTTCAAATTGATTGTTCTGATACCCTTTAAGATTCGGGACTCGCCTGTTTAACCTGAAGTAATGTACCAAACTGTCTGCCGGACTTCTCCAGCGCATCACATCTTCAGGGGGATAAATCATGCTCATCGGAGGAGATTTCGACGCTCGTCCGGCGCTTAATCTGATTTGTGAATTTCTGCCGAGATACATAATCAAACTCATGCGCGGATTAAAAAAGCTGCCTTGATGAGATTCTACAAAATCACCGCCGCCGACTAAATTGGAAAAGTTAATCCCGTATGGACGATACGTCTCGTATCTGAAACCGAGGAGAAGTGAAAAATCGACAAGCAGCTTACCGGTTATCTTATCTTCGGCATAAAAACTTAAAGATGTTTCACCGGGAATATCATCATAAGAATATGAGCGCTTACCGGACTGCGAACCGTAATAATTGAATACCGAATCAATTATAATTCCCTCTCCGTTGTTTCCGTCGTACTGCATACTGCCGCCGACCAAAACTTTATGAATATAATTTCCGGTATAAAAAACGTAATTCCAATCCAACGTCCCGCCGGCAGTCCACTCTTTCCCTTTATTTTCAAGCGTTCCTATGTATGCCGCCACGGTATCGTTATCAGGCGTTATTAAATATTCCGAACGAAGATGTGATTTTTTTGAATTTATTCTATGAAGTTTTACATAAGCCGTATAATCCAATGTTGATACAAGGTTGGAGAGATTCATTTTTCCCCAGCTGTTTAATCCCACGGTAAAACCGCGGTTATAATTTTTTGTCTGCGACAAATCATTCATCGGCTCTTCTTCATCATAAATCGCCTGACCCGACAACTTAACATTCGATTCCAAATTCCCGCCGAGTAACAACTGCGAAAGAACCAACTGACCGGTATAGCGTGTGTATTCATCTCCGACTAATCTCAAGTCCCTTTCACTTCGGGCAACATTTAAATTATAACTCAGCGATTTCTTCTTCTCCGCAAAGGCAAATCCCCCGCCGAAGTTTGCTTCGCTTGTAGTCGGATTATGTTTCACTTTTAACCTGTCGGGCTTGGCGCCGATTTTTGTTTTCACCTCTATAATACCGTTTGTAAAATCGCCGTAACGCACCGAAGGCAAGCCGGTGATTACCGTAATCGATTTAACATTATCCGCCGGAATAGTTCTTAGATCAACACCGCGATTTAATGTTCCCGCTCCGAACTTGGCTCCTGTTAAAGACTCGAATTGCAGATTCGCATTATTCGATTCGGGCATCCCGTCAATGATTACTTTTGTCCCGAAAGCCGAAAGGTTATCTCCTTCGTCTCCCCTAATCGCAACTTGGCTCGTTTTATTCAAGCCGGGATTGGCGCTCTGCGAAACGCCCGGCACCAAATCCAAAACATCGCCGATGTTTGTAGCTTGGTAATGTTCAACCTCGGCGCCCGAAATTTTTGTTTTGGTCTCAACGTCTTTTGGAATTAAATCGCTTTTTGCCGTAACAGTTATACCGCCGATATTAAATGATTTCGGGAAAAGTTTGAAATCGATACGAATGATTTTCCCCTTCGGAACAGTAACATTCTTTACTTTCGGACGATACCCGATAAAGGAGACTTTTATTTTATACTTCCCTGCCGGAATATTCCTCAACACATATTTACCGAAAGGGTCGGAAGCGGTACCGAAGCCGGTATTCATCAATATTACGTTTGCCCCCGGAAGCGGTTTGTTGTTTTCATCTTTTACAACGCCGGTTAACCCGCCGTTACTTTGAGCAAAGCTATCCCCAAATAACTGTGATATGAAAATGATTGCTGCAGCAGCTATAATTTTGATACGAGCCATAAAAATTCGTAATGTCCGGTAAATGTGATTGAATCTACTTACAAAGATAGATAATCAGACTTAAATATCAAAGAATAAGAATTCGATAATTCACTTGGTCAGCGGTCGCTAATTATTATTTCAGCGTTCAGTAATTTTATGTACTATCACCATTCTCATTTTCCCATTCTCCCATTTTCTCATTTTCCCATTCTCCCATTTTCTCATTTTCCATATTCCAGCCTCTTCACCTTTTAACCTTCTTTCCCAACATTTTGCGCGGCACATTAAAATATTATCTAACCGTTCTGTCCGGATGAGTACGAAGATGTGAAATCAGATATAAAAAGAGAAAAGCATTTTTGATTTTAATCCCTAAATTCCTTACTTTTGTAAAAAAATCGGACTTACATGAGAGCTTTAACTGAAAATATCGCCCCGCAGAAAAGAAAGCCGAA
>CAYLYR010000106.1:0-7724 GCA_964387835.1 uncultured Melioribacter sp. | reverse complement strand
TTTATTTTTTCCCCTTCGTCATTGCGAGGGACGAAGTCCCGAAGCAATCTCCAGAGTAAAAAACAATTGCTGAATATATCGGAGATTGCCACGCTCACTACGTTCGCTCGCAATGACGGTGTTTTCGGAGATTGCCACGCATTGTTTGCGATGACGGAATTACCGACTGATGTTAAATAAATCCATTAGTTCTCGGAATTTTAATCTTTTGTGCATCAAAATATTATTTAGCATGAAAAACATCTCTTAAATACCTATTGAATAAATTTTTTAATAGTTTTGAAATAACAGAAAAAAATTAATAGGGTGAAATATGTTGGAACTTAAAAATCAATTTATTTTAGCGCCTTTAAAATTGGGCTACGGCGATTCTACCGGAAAAGTAAACGAAAAACATTTACACTTTTATAATTTACGGAGTAAACATATTGCCGCTGTTACGCCTGAACCGCTTTATCTTGATAAGGGTTTAAGAGAAATACCGACGCAAATCGGGATAGATAATGATGAGAAGCTGGAAGGCTTAAAATCATTGACAAAGCTGTTACATGAAAACGGGGCTAAAGCAATTGCTCACTTAAATCATCCGGGGCGACTGGCAAATCCTAAAATACCCGGGAATTATTTCATCTCATCGACAAATAAGCCGTGTCCTAATGGAGGTGCGGCGCCAAAGATGATGGATGGAAAACTGATGGCTGAAGTAATTGACATGTTTGTTGATAGAGCCGAAAGAGCTGTAGCTGCGGGATTTGATATTGTTGAAATCCAAGCCGGGCACGGATATTTACTCGCTCAATTTATTTCTCCCGATGTTAACGATAGAACGGATGAATTCGGCGGAAGTTTTGAAAATAGAGTTAAATTTCCGCTGCAGGTAATTGAAGCCGTTAGGAAAGCTGTGGATGTTCCTATTATTATTAGAATTAGCGGCGACGAGATGATTCCCTCGGGTTTCCATATAGATGAGATGATAGAGTTCACTAAAATATTGGAAAGGATAGGAGTTGATGCAATTCATGTTTCAGCCGGTTCCGCATGCACAACTCCGCCTTGGTTTTTCCAACACATGTTTGTCCCGAAAGGAAAAACTTGGGAGCTTGCCGCAAAGATTAAAGAAAATATCCGGTTACCGGTGATTTTTGTCGGCAGAGTTCATTCGAAAGAAGATATTAATTTAATCAATGCAAATTATAACGCTGATTTTATTGCGCTCGGCAGGGCAATGGTTGCCGACCATAACTTTTTAGGAAAGTACTTAAACGAAGTTGAGGGCAATATTCGTCCGTGCCTTGCCTGCGCCGATGGATGCCTCGGCGGAGTTAAAGGAGGAAAAGGTCTTGGGTGCGTTGTTAATCCGACTGTAAACACAGGGCTTAAGGAAATCGAGAAAGCCGATATAAGAAAGAGTTTTGCCGTTGTCGGCGGCGGACTTGCGGGAATGCAGACAGCTATCGCACTGAACTCAAAAGGGTATGATGTCGATTTGTTTGAAAAAGAGGAATTGGGTGGACAATTTAACTTAGCTTCACTCCCGCCTAATAAAAGTAGTCTTTCCGAGATTGTTTCATATTTTAGAAATGAAGTTAAGGAAAGAGATATTAATTTTATTAATCGTGAAGCAAATAAAGATGATTTTGAAAATTCCGCTTATGACGGAATTGTTATGGCGACCGGCGCTGTTCCTTCAGTTCCTCCGATTAAAGGATTAAAGAAATTTTATTGGACTGAATTTTTAGACGATAATCATCTGCCGAGTAACAAAAGAGTTTTGGTAATCGGCGGCGGATTGATTGGGATGGAAGTTGCCTCTAAACTTGTTGATGCCGCAAATGAAGTTGTTATTGTTGAAATGCTCGCTGAAATTGCACGCGGAATGGAGATGATTGAAAAAGCGATGACGGTAAAAAAATTAAAAGCGAAGTCGGTTCAGATTTACACTAATCATCGAGTTAGTGAAGTTATTGGAAAAGATGTGATTATTGTTTCCGATGAAGGAGAGAAAAGACTCACAGGAATTGATGATATTGTTGTTACAACCGGAATGAGCAGTTTTGTGCCTTTTGAGTATGAGGGAAAAATTCCTCTCTATTATGTAGGAGATGCAAGTAAAGTCGGGAAAGCGCAGGATGCAATTCATGACGCTTATGAATTAGCACTGAATTTGTAGGTTGGTTTAATAAAAGAAAACTCCAAGTTTAGGCTTGGAGTTTTTTAAGTAATATTTTGGAAAATTTTTAACTTGCTTTCGCTTCCGGTTTTTTTGCAGTTGTTTTTTCAGCTTTTACTTCCGTTTGTTTGGTATCGGCTTTCGGATTTGGGGAATTATTAACATTTTTATTCACTGTGCTCGCATGACTTTTTTTGTAATCGGTTTCGTAAAAACCTGAGCCTTTAAAAATAATTCCCGCGCCGCTGCCGATAACTCTTTTTACTTTACCGCCGCATTTCGGGCAAGTTTCCAAGTGCGGATCTGTCATTTTTTGAAAAGCATCGAATCGGTATCCGCAGTCTAAACATTTGTATTCGTATGTAGGCATCGTATCATCTCCAAATTTTTAATATCTAAAAATAAATATTTTCCGAGACTTTTCACAATTCTACAATTTCTTCTTTCGGAATATGAATAAACAATCTGAAGAAAACTTAGTTCCTCTTTACAATTGCATTGTAAATAGCAGAATAATCCAAATTCGCCATACCCATATCAATTCCGTTTTTGAGTATTTTTTCTATAGATTGCAGTATTTGTGTATCGATTCCTTTTTCATCAAAGTCGGATTCAATAATTGTTACATCTTTCAGCAAATGCTTTAACGGGAAGTTGGGATTGGAAAAATCATTTGCTAACATTTTGGGAAGTTTTTTATCAAAAGTAGGCGAGTATAAAGCGCTTTTCCGTAATATCTCCATGAATTTTTCTACATCAACATTATTTGCCTTAATAAAACCCAAGCTCATTGAAAAAGCTGCCGTTAAAGTTGCAATTAGCTGATTGTAGGCTAATTTAGCGGCGGAAGCTTTCCCCGTTTTGCCGAAGTAATGTACATCCTGTCCAAATGTTTTAAGTAGGTTTTCTTGTCTGGTAAAAACCTCTTTCTCGCCGCCGACAAGTGTAATTAGTTCTCCTCCCTTTATTTGAGGAATACTGCCGAGGACGGGAGCTTCGAGATATTGACCTCCGAGAGACTTGATTTTTTGTTCAAGCCGAATATTTTCTTCAACCCCGATTGTTCCCATCTGAATAACGGTTTTACTTTCGTAAGAAATGTTTTCAGTAAAAAGAACTGAGGTATTTGCTTCGTAAGTAGTCAGCACGGTAATTACTTTTACCGTATCTTTAATAGCGTTTACCGGAGAATCGTAAATATTCGCCCCCATCTTTTCCAAAGGCAACGCTTTACTTTTTGTTCGATTGAAAATATTCAGTTTAAAGCCCTTTTGAAGAAGCCTTTCCGCCATTGGATAACCTATTAGTCCGGTGCCTATAAAAGCAATTTTTTCTTTCATAATATTAAACTTTTTCTCCTTTATTCCGATAATTAATTATAATAGATATATAAAATTAAAAAATATTTATTTTTGAAAAACATAATTCATAATAATTGTAAGGAGGGAGTATGTTGAAAAAATACTTTGCTTTTTTGTTTTTATTCATTTTTCATTTTTCACTACTCGGGCAATCAACTCATTCTAATTTAGGTGAAGCTAACCAATATAATCTTTTTGTTATAGGAAATGCCGAGCTATCCTCGTCCGATATTCAAGGAGTTGCAGCTGTTGGAGGAAATGCAGCAATTACAAATTTTAGTATTGGAGACCAAATTCCCAATTCATCCGGAAGTGTAAATATTCTTACTGTGGGAGATTCTCTCTGGTATTCCGGCGGACGAGTTTACAGTGGAAACGTTGTTTACGGTGAGTTTGCCGACGTTCCGGATAATTTAATTTTAGATGGTGAAGGAACGGTTTTTCAAGGCTCGCCGATTGATTTTGCAAGTATCGGAATTGAAGTTGCGGATATTTCCATTCAATGGAGCGGAATTGCAGCTAACGGAAGCGCGGAAGTTGATAACGGAACTTTATCGCTAACCGGTGTTAATTCCGGATTGAATCTATTTCTTGTTTCGGCGGATACTTTAGCGTCTGTAAACGGTGTTACAATTAATGCGCCTGAAGGTTCAACTGTAATTGTTAATATTTCAGGCTCAAATGTTAATTGGCAGGGCGACAACGACGTTCTCGGTACAAACCAAACTAATGTGGTTTATAACTTTTTTGAAGCCGATACAATTAACTTAGGCGGAATTGCGGTAAAGGGAAGTATCCTTGCGCCCTACGCCCATTTGTTTTTTACGAGCGGGCAAATCAACGGCAACGTAATTTGCCATGATATTGTCGGTGAAGGACAAATAAATTATAGCTATTTTAACGGAAACGTTCAATATTCTTCCTCCGAAGTTACAAGCAGCTGTACCGTAACAATGAAAAACGTTCTGCAGGGGAAATCATTCAGGCTCAGCCAAGCGTTTGACGGACACAGAAGTCTTTGGGCAGGTACGATTCTCGGACAGATGAACACTCACGGAACGTCTTACTACTGCATCGATATTTCACATTATCTTAAATGGAACAAGCCTTACGAATATGACGGCGCAATAACGGGACCGATTGCATATATTTTGAGAAATTATTATCCTCGCGTACCTTATACCGGAGATAACGGACAATTAAACCGAGAGAGAAAAGAAGCGGCAGCCGTCCAATGCGCTATTTGGTATTTCTCGGACGGGTTTGACCCGAATCTAATATCAAACAGTAATCAAATTAAAAATAGAGCGCTGGAAATAATTGATGATGCTACGGGACAAAATCCTGTGCCTATTTCCACATTTCTCGTTCAGCCTGCAAGTCAGGTAGTTCAGACAGGACAGACGGCAATGTTGACGGTTGTTGTTCGTGATGCGGATGGAAATCCTGTTCCCAACGCTTACGTAACTTTGGAAACAACAGCCGGAACTCTTGTTCCATCCGAAGGTTCCACTGATGCTAACGGCGAAATAGTTGTTGCACTTCAATATGATAATACTACAAATCCCGAGAGCGCAGAGATTACAGTTACAACGGATGACGGTATCGTGCCGGAAGGAACGCGCTACATCTATCCGAATAGTCAAACTCTTGTTACTAATGACGAACTTGTAACTTGTATGACTACTGTTGCCGATGTTTATTGGTCAAATGCGGCTTTGCCGGGCAACGATTTTGATTTTTATATGTTCACTACCGTGAATTCCGGTTTACCCACAACCGGTTTAACAACTGTTGCGGCAATGGATGATTATGTCTATTTCGGAGCTTCAACAGGTTTTTACAGATATGACAGAGCTAACGACACTTTTGAACAGATTAACTTAAATTACACTAACGTCAGCGAAGTTTATGCTTATGACGACGATAACGGCGATAGAAATCTATTAGTAGGTTTTGCTTCCGGAGGTTTTGCATATAAACATGCCGATGAAGACTTTGTTTATTACGATTCGAACAGCGGCTTTTCCGGCTCTCATGTAACCGATTTTGAACATTACACATTTAATAGCAACGATTTGTTTGTTATTTCACATGATGCCGGAATTTCGTTCTTCAATCCTTCTACGGGAGTATTTTCAAATATCAGCTCCTCCAATTCTGATTTACCGAGCGGAACTTGCTATGATGCAGCTATTGACGATAACGGAGGAGTTTGGGTAGCGACAGATCACGGAATCGCCTATTCGAATGATTTCGGCGGAAGTTGGCAGGTCTTTAATCCGCAAAATTCCGGAATTACCGGTAATTTTGTTCGCTCGATAGCATACGGAAACGGCGAGGTTTATGTCGGCACATTCTATAGCGGACTTTGCGGATATAAAATGGATTCCGATACTTGGACAAATTACACACCTTTTATTAGCACACAGCCTGTAATGAATCTACACTTCGCAGACGGTAAGTTGTTTATCGCCAATTGGTCGGAAGGATTATATGTTTATTCCGACGGAAACTTCAAACAGTACAGCAGCGTTAATCCGAATAATGCTCCAACTATCATTGAAGATTTTTGGTTTGACGGTACCGATTTTTGGTTCGCAGTTCAAAACGGATTGAGTAGAACTATTAACGGAATTACAGCTTCTACAGGTGATGCGGCAATTGTAATAACGGATAACACTACTTACGCCGGCGGCACTACAACATTGGATTGTAATCTTGTCCCCAACGGAGAAGTCAGCTTCCAATCTCTTTCCGGTACAATTGAGTATAATCCGAACGAATGTGAGTTTATTGAATATACTACTCGCGAGTTATTCTCCAATTGTGTTTTCCATTTTAATGAAACAAGTCCCGGAAGAATTACATATAAAGCCATTTGTCCTGAAGATTCCCCGATTACTTCGGAAGGAACGATGTTCAGCTTGACGTTCAAAGTTAAAGATGAAATGGCTCCTCTCGGAGGTGGAATAATAGCCGTATATGCGCCTTCTTTCATAGCGGGTATAAATGATCCTCTTACTCATGAAGACCTTGGAATAATCAATTGGTCGAATGACGGTTCGGGCAATGCCGGTGAAGGAGACGCAAATTTGGATGATGATATTGACTTATCGGATTTTCTTGCGACAGTTGACCATTACACTTTCGGCGGAGATTTTGAACTGACCGGAGACGGATTTACTAATGCGGACGTTGATAGCGACGATGTTGTTGATGCGTGCGATGCATCTCAAATTCTATCATATTTAACTAACGGATGTTTCCCCGGAGTGTTCGGCGGCAATCAGCCTGCAGGAGGTTTTGTTCCGGCAGCGGTTAATGTAAATCCCGATAATAATGAAGCCTCCATCACTCTTAACACATCTGATGCCGAGAACCTGAATAATATGACTATCACCTTTAATTATGATACGACACAAATCAATTATGAAGCTTTCTCGTCAGTACAAATCGGTAACGGAAACTATGTTCATGCCGTAAATGTTGCTCCCGGAAAAGTTGTATTTACGTTCAATGCGCCTACATTACTTTCCGGAGATTTTGAACTCGGAGATATTTTAGTAAATTACAACGATACAAAAGGTGATATTCATATTTACACAACCTATTCTTATGATGGAATTAACCAAATCGAAGGACCGGTAATTACATTTAATCCTAATGGTGTTGAAGATGAAATTAAGCCGACGAAATTTAAGTTAGAACAAAATTATCCTAATCCGTTCTCAAAAGGAGCCGGTGGAAATCCATTTACTACAATTAAATTTGAATTACCTCAAAAAGAGTTTGTTTCTCTAAAAGTATATGATATTCTCGGTAGAGAAGTTAAGACTCTTCTTGCGGAAAATAAAAATGTAGGAGCTTATTCCGTTGAATGGAAAGGGGATGATAACTTCGGTAATAAAATTGCCTCCGGTGTTTATTTTTACAGATTAAAAGCCGGTAATTTTTCGAGTGTGAAAAAAATGGTACTCCTTAAGTAAAATTAAGTAGTATTGCCCCCCCGTATAAAGGCGTACATTTTGTACGCCTTTATTACTTTAAAAGAAGGGAATAAACTGTTGTTATTTTTATGAAGACGTAATTTCATTAACGAGTAAAAAACAGATTCACGTTGGAAGCATGATTATCAAAATAAGTTATTTTATTACTCGTTAGAAAAAATAATATGAAACTTTAAGAACGGG
>CAYLYR010000105.1:2882-7791 GCA_964387835.1 uncultured Melioribacter sp. | reverse complement strand
ATTGCTTCCCCCGATAAATCGGGGTCGCAATGACAGAATGTTTTTATTTTCTCGCGATGACAGTGTTTTTATTGTTTCTAAGATTTCTCCCTTCACTTCGCTCCGGTCGAAATGACAGCAAAAGTCAATTTCAGATCGTAAAGTTCTCACAGAGTCTGCGACTCTGAACAGTCATCATTCAACTCCCTTCACAGTCTGGAAATCAGTTGTTTTGTAAAACGTATGAGGAGGATTTTCCAAAATCGCTGTTCTAATTTTATTACATTAGCTAATTAAAAATTAAATCATTCAAATGAAAATTAATCTGCTTGAAGCCTTAAGAAAAGAGTTTAACTTCTCCGAATTCAGAGACGGACAACGCGAAATTATCGAGTCGATAATTTCCGGAGACGAAGTAGTCGCAATACTCCCGACCGGCGGAGGAAAATCGTTATGCTACCAACTCCCCGCTCTTATTGCCGATAATCCGTCGATTGTAATCTCCCCCATGATTTCATTGATGAAAGACCAAGTTGACAAGCTTAATAAAGAAAAACAAAAAGCCGCCTTTATAAACAGCACAAATACCTCTTTTGAAGCGGATAAAATTTTGCGGAATATCCACAATGGGAAGATAAAACTCCTTTATCTCTCTCCGGAAAAAATTGAGTCGCCAAACTTTAGAAGAAGGTTAAATGAAATCAAATGGGAATACTTGTTTATAGATGAGGCTCATTGCATAAGTGAATGGGGACACAATTTCCGTCCGAGTTACAGAAAGATTCACGATTTTGCCGAGAATCTTTCCCTTAAAAAAATTTCGGCATTCACTGCAACGGCAACTCCGGAAGTGCGGAAAGACATTGTTCTACAGCTTCATCTGGAAAAACCCAAAATTTACGTGCGGGGATTTGAACGGAAAAATCTTGCGCTTCACGTAATAAAAACAAACCGCAAGAAAGAGGAACTTCTCGCCGTTTTCAGTAAAAATGCAACACCGGCAATTGTTTATTGCTCGACAAGAAAGGATAGCGAGGAGACTGCCGAGTTCCTCAGGCTGCACGGATATTCGGTAAATCATTATCATGCAGGGCTATCGGCGGAGCTGCGTAAATTAATTCAAGATGATTTCATTTCCGGAAACTTGGAAATTATTACCGCGACCAATGCTTTCGGAATGGGAATTGATAAAGAAAATATCCGTACAATTGTTCACTACAATATTCCCGCCTCAATTGAGAATTACTATCAGGAAATAGGCCGCGCAGGAAGAGACGGAAATAGATCGGGAATTTTTCTCCTCTACTCAAAACGTGATTCTGCAATTCATGAATATTTAATCTCCAATTCATATCCGAGTATAGAGGAGATAAAAACCATTTACAACGGAATTGCAGATTACAGCAGAACGGCGCTCGGTTCTCTTTACGAAGGGAAAATTCCTATGGACAAAAGTTTTTACAACTTTTTCTCTGCAAAAGATATTTCAAAATCGAAGTTGGAAAACGGAATCTCAATTTTAGCTCAATCCGGGTATCTCGGAACAAGTTCTCCGGCTCTTTCCGATTTCACAATTAGATTCCTTTTAGCGCCTCCGGAATTAAAGAAATATATTCAAAAAATTGCAAAAGCAGAATATGCGGAACTCTTAACCGTTATCTCTAAAATCTATTTATCGGCTCCTTTTAAAGACGAAACAAAAATAAACTTATCCTCCTCTTTTTCAAAAGTACGTGAATTGCTGCGGGAATTGGACGTAATCGGGATACTCGTATTTAACGAGCCGCAAGAATTTAAGACAATCCGAATGCAGACAACGCGTGTGCGCTCTGATGATTTACAAATAGATTTTGCAAAGACCGAAAAACTAATCGAAAACCAACTCGGTAAGCTGCGCCAAATGAAAAAATACGCCGAAACCAAATCATGCAGAATGGATTTCATACTAAAATATTTTGGCGAAAGCAAAGATTACAGTTGCGGAATTTGTGATAACTGCTCTCCGGCAAATGAGGAAACCGACGAATCACAAAATGTTTATCTTTCCGAAATTATACTTCAAACCCTTGAAAACATTGATGATGCGGTTAGTAGAGACTTACTTGTTAATTCCCTAAGCGGGAAATCACGCTCGATAAAAGCGATGGAACTGCCTAATTACGGAACTTGTAAGAATTATTCCAAAGACGAACTCAATTCCGCATTGGATTTTCTAATCGATAACGGGAAAGTTTTTTTTGCGGAAGGAAAAGTTTATTTAAAAGAGACGGCGCAAACAGAAGAGAAGAAAGTAAAGCAAGAGCGCCCCGATTATGAGAATGAGCTTGAACTCTTCAATAAATTAGTAAAAATAAGGAAAGAAGCGGCATCAAAATTTAATCAACCTCCTTACATGATTTGCAAAGATAATTCTCTACGGGAGATAGTAAAAAAACAACCGACAAACAAATTTGATTTTCTCTCTCTTACAGGAGCAAATTCCCGACTTTGGAATAAAATCGGGGAAGATGTTATCGCAGCAATTAAGAACTTCAAACTTTCTCGGAATGATAAATTAACTAAACCGGCAACCGATGAAAAGATTCCGGAGAATTTACTGACTGTCCGAAACTTGCTCTCCAAAAAGTATTCTCTTTCGGAAATAGCGGAAATGGTGAGATTACCGGAATCGGTCGTTTCAATGCAGATCGAATCACTACTCGCCTACAAACCGGAAACCGACATAAGCTCTATCGTTTCAGAAGAAAAAATCAGCTCCGTTTCACAACTAATTGATGAAGGAATAACCGACATTAAGGAAATTAAAAGCAGAGCCGGAGAAAATGTTTCGTATGCCGAGATAAGAATTATTTTGGCAAAACGGAATCCTTCTTCACGGTTTTAATCGAATCCAAATATCGTTGTGCCGAGTTGAAAAAATCCGCCCATTTATCTCTATCCGCGCGTAAATTTTTCATATATGTTTTGTATTCTTCAGCAGATACGGAATATTTCCGAAAAACGGAATCGGGTGTTTCCGTTGAATCAAAAGGCGCTTTTTCACCGGTGATTAATAAATCGACATAAAGCCGCGACATCCTCCCGATTTGGTTATCATTGTGAGTAGAACATCCCGCCGAGAGCGCTGTAATTAATAGAAACAGAAGAAAGATTCTCATCTTTTTTTACTGGCTTCAAACAAAATTTTCTTTTCACGCTCGGTCAGATTTTGATAACCGCTCTTCGAGATTTTATCCAAGATTCTATCAATTTCTTCTTCGGTTACTTCATCCTCGCGAACATTGTTCGGCTGATTTATATCATAGAACTCGGCTTCTTCAACATTAGAGGTCGTACGAAACGGTTTCCTGAATTTCGGGTTATGAAAACTTCTCTTTCCGAAATTAGTTTTCGGCTTGGAAAGATTCTTTGTCCAATCAAAAAATCTATCAAAATTGAAATGATATTTTCTATCAAGCAGAATAAAAATTACTCCGGTTATTGCTCCGCCGATATGCGCCAAGTGCGCCACGAACGACATTCCGCTTACCGATAAAATCTCGATAGCCATTAGGAAAGCAATCAGATATTTTGCCTTCATCGGGATTAAGAAATAGATAAATATGTAACGATTGGGAAACATCATTGCGAAAGCAATCATAACGCCGAAAATAGCGCCCGAAGCGCCGATAGTAGGAGCTAACGCGCCGGTTAATATCGGAGAAAAAACAACCTGGGTTAAGCCCGCCCCGATTCCCGCAGTAAGATAAAAGACTAAAAATTTTCTCGATCCCCAAATATTTTCTATCTCCATACCGAACATCCAAAGCATCAGCATGTTGAAAAAAATGTGTGCAAATCCGCCATGCATAAATTGGTAAGTAATCAATTGCCAAATTTGAAAATTATACGGCTCCCCGAATCTATCGAAACCGACTATCGGATTCAGCGCAAAGTAGTGATTCAAAACGTACCAACCGGGGATATTCCCGAACATAATATTCTGCACTATTTGCTGCAGAAAGAATACGGCGAAATTAATAATAAGCAGCCATTTAATTACCGGCGGGAAAAAACTGAATCCGCCGAATCCCCTTGGGCGATAATAATCTCTATTGTAATAACTCATCTATGCTTCTGATTTTATGAATAAATTAATATTAAAACAAAGATATGATTTTGTTCCAAGATTTCAAATAATTGATAGGAATAAATAGGAAATTAATCACATATTGCGTTGAATTAAATTTGCAGGGAGAATCAAATCATCATTAACCGACAGCAACGCTGCCGGCTAATAATATTAGATAATTTTTACTTCATCAAAATCATCTTCTTCGTCGATTGGAAACTTCCGGCTCTCAATGTGTAAAAATAAATTCCGTTAGGAAGATTCGAAGCGTTAAAATCAACGGAATATTTTCCTCCGCTTCTTTCCCCTCTAACTAAAGTCGCAACCTTCCGCCCGAGAATATCATACACAGATAACGAAACCGAAACGGCATTCGACAACGAAGGAATTGAGTATTGAATTTTTGTAACTGCATTCCCGTTTCCGCTTTTGGAAAAAGGATTCGGATAGTTTTGCGAAAGCTCAAAATTGTCCGGCGCTGTTTCATTATCATTTACGCCGACGAGCGGAGGCAAGTTATCCGAGTAATAAAAGATTTCGTAATTTCCTGTTCTGTCGTCTTGCCAAGAAACTGCAAATTTCTCATTACCGGAGTATGCGTTGATTGCAAAGTCAATGTAATCTCCGCCGATTACATGTCCTTCGGCGCTGTTTAATCTAACGCCCTCGTAATTTAACTCGCTTAAGGAACTACCGTATGTCATATAAACATTTAGATTATTAACGTAAACTTTCATATAATATCCTTCGGTTGCCCTTTTAATTGCAACATAGCCGAGATAAGGATGGGAATCGACAACTCCGGCGTTATCCCAATTT
>CAYLYR010000105.1:0-2782 GCA_964387835.1 uncultured Melioribacter sp. | reverse complement strand
TGCAACATAGCCGAGATAAGGATGGGAATCGACAACTCCGGCGTTATCCCAATTTGCGCCACCGTCGTCTGAAAAGTACCAATTTGTTGATGCGCCGTAATACGCACAAACATATTCCAAAGAACCATCCGAGTTGCAAAATGCCTTAGTGAAATTATCCCCTGTAAGGAAACCGGTTCCCGCATTCTTTACTAATATCCGGTTAGAGTAACTGCTTCCGCCGTCGGTAGAATACCTTAAATAAAAAGTAACATTGTCATTCACCATTGCTCCGTAAGATACTGCAACTTTATTATCTTCAACGGTTATATCGGCTGCAGTTTCAAAATCATCTGCAGCAGGATCATCTATTCTTGTTTTTACACCATCTTTCCAAACATAAATAGCGTTAGCAGCTGAACTGTTTTGTGCAACTCTGTATAAAATGAATAAGCTTCCGTTTTCGGAATATTTTACCGTAGGAAGATTGTAGCTTAAATTTGAAATCGAATTACCGTAAGTTACGGTGTCAATCAATTCCGGAGTCTCCCAAGACGTTCCGCCGTCATTACTTTTTACGAGATAAATTCCGTAAAACTGAACAACGGGATTGTATTGATAATGAAAATCCATGTAAGCAATTGCTATCTGATCCGGCGAGCTGGGGTTGACTGCAATTGAAGTTGTATTCGGTCCGTAAGCATCTTCCGAAGGTCTTACCGGATCGCTTATCGGCGTACTCGGTCCGGAAACCGGAAAAGAGTAAAAATAAAAATTAGTTGCGTAAATGAGATACGCGTTTTCAGCGCTTAAAGCTACATGCGGGTAATCTATCGAATATCCGTTTGCATTTGTTACTTGTACATCCTGAGCTTGAGACGAAGCGTAAGTAATAAAAAAAAGTCCGATTAAAAAAACTTTAAAAAGATTCATTATTCCTCCTGTTAATCATTTGATTTTTTGCCGCTCTTACAACTTAGTAAATATTTAATAAAATTTTGTGCTCTTTTTTTTATTGTGATTGAAATCAAAAGCGTTTAATTCATTTGCATTCTTATCATCAAAAATTCGTTCTGAATTCGGAGAATATCCGTATAAAAAATATACTCTGAAGTAGTTTGGCAAATAACAGGAACGTTTATGCAAAAAAAAGTATTCGTTAATCTGAAAATATGATTCGACTAATCCATAAAATTACTTAGAGAAAATTGTCTCTCCGTTCTTTACTGTGGCGGCAAGTAAATTTTCTCCTACGCTGTAAATAATATCCGAATAAGTATCGGTATTGAAAATAGCAAAATCAGCTTTTTTACCTATTTCCAAACTTCCTACGGTTTTGTGGATGTCAAGGGATTTCGCCGCATTAATCGTATAAGCCGAAATCGTTTCCTCAATCGTCATGCCTGCTTTAATCGATGCAAGCTGCATAATAAAATGGGGATTAAGTATGTGCGACGAACCGGGGTTAAAATCCGTTGCAAGGGCAACAATTGCGCCGCTTTCAATTAATTTACGAGCAGGCGCATAGCCGTAATTAAGAAAAAACGAAACTCCGGGAAGCAGAACGGCAACTGTTTCGCTCATTGCAATTTTGGCTATTTCATCCTCATCCAAAACCTCAAGATGATCAACGCTCAATGCCCCAAGTTCCAAAGCGGCATCTAATCCGCCGACGCGATTGAACTGCTCGGTATGTAGTTTTAGTTTAAACCCGAGATTTTTTGCCGCTGAAAATATTCGTTTAACTTGTTCGGCAGTAAAAGCCGTAGATTCGCAAAACGCATCGACAAAAAGAGCTAAATCGTTCTCTTTTATGTAAGGAAGCATTTCCTCGATAATTACACTTACATATTTTTCCTTATCATTTTGGTATTCAGGCGGAAAAGTATGCGCCCCGAGAAAAGTAGGAAGAATATCAATAGGGAAAATATTGTTCAGCTCCTTAACAACCTGAAGCAATTTAATTTCATCATAATAGCTTAGTCCGTAACCGCTTTTAATTTCAAGAGTTGTTACGCCGTAACGAATAAACTTTTCCACTCTCGGTTTGGTAATTTCAATCAAATCCTCAACGGATGCCGTACGAACAGCTCCGACAGTTTTAAGAATACCGCCTCCCTCGCGCGCAATCTCTTCGTAAGTAGCTCCTGCAAGACGCTTGCGAAATTCATCTGCCCGAGAGCCGGCAAAAACGGAATGAGTGTGGCTTTCCACCAAACCTGGTAAAATAATTTTCCCTTTCAAATCATAAATTTCGTCAAAGTCTTTTTTGTTTATTTTTTCGGTCGGCGCAAACTCGGAAATTAAATCGTCCTCTACAATAAGGGAGTGATTTTCAAGAATATTAAGATTGTTCATCTCTGTCCCCCTCTTGGAATTTTTCCCGTCGGTATTAACCGTTACAATCTGTTCCGGATTATAAAATAATCGTCTCATAGGTTACCCTTAAAATTATACTCTTCTTCTCTTTTTGGTAATCAGCCGCAAGCGTTTTTTTTCGTTATTCTTAATTTCCTCTTAAACGAAAAATAAAATAACAAGTAATCTTTAATATGCTAAATTTTTGTCACTGAACCAATATTTTCGTAATTTTGTAAGATAAAAAAAATTGTTAGAGGATAAGAGATATGGCAGGAAAGAAAAGTCTTAAAATTTTGTTTGTAACCTCCGAAGTAATTCCGTTTATGAAAACCGGCGGCTTGGCGGATGTTTCGGCAGCATTGCCGCAGAGACTTTTGCAGCATGGCCATCAAGTTAGAATCTTAGCGCCGAAATACGGAGCAATTGATGAACGGAAGCACAA
>CAYLYR010000104.1:0-7863 GCA_964387835.1 uncultured Melioribacter sp. | reverse complement strand
TTTTTGTTTGCTGCCTTACTAATATTGTAGAAGGGATTACCGCAAGTTGTGAAAGCGTGTAGGAATTTGTTAAATTTACTAAAAATGTATCCGAAACGGTTTTAGCGTCGGGGAAAGTTTGGGCGGAAAAATCGGAAGCTGCAATAAGCAGAAATGTAAGAAGCGCTGCTATGTTTTTTCTCGTTAACAATCAAAATAATTTTGTTGAAAAATTTACAGACATGATAATATTAATTTTCACAATTAAATACTTTCATATTGATTTTTTCGCTCGGAAAAAGATAAGTAATTTATCCGTAATTAATAATTTGAAATTTCTCTTAAGATTTATCTTTAAAAGAAATTGTCATTGCAACTCCTTCAAAACCAAAGTTCTCACGAATTTTCCTTTCAAGAAACCTTTTATATGAATCGGGAATATGCTTCGGATAGTTACAGAAAAAGATAAATATCGGGTAAAAATGTCCGCCTTGTGTAATATACTTTATTTTCACTTCTCTGCCGGTTGGAGTAGCCGGCGGCGGATTCTTCTGTATTTCGGGAAGCATAACATCATTTAGTTTTGAAGTGGGAATTTTTTTTGTGCGTTCCGCGTAAACTTTTTTTGCCAAATCGATTAACTTGAAAATGCGCTGTTTTGTAAGAGCGGAGATAAAAAGAATCGGCACATAATAAACCGAGCCGAGCGCCGCAATTATTTCATCGGCATATTTTTTTGCAGTGTTTGTCTCTTTATCAATCAAGTCCCATTTATTTACGGCAATTATCATTCCTTTTCTTCTTCTAACGGCTTCCTGAATAATCTTCTGATCCTGTTTCTCAATTCCGGATTCCGCATCAATTACAAGGATTGCGACATCGCTTTCCATCAATGCACGGTAGGTTCTTACATTGGAGTAGAATTCAATATTCTCCTGAACTTTGGATTTTTTCCTTAATCCGGCGGTATCGACAAGGACAATTTCTTCGCCGTAATATTTTAGTACGGAGTCAATCGAGTCGCGTGTAGTGCCGGGAATATTTGTAACAATTGTTCTATCGTATCCGAGCAATGCGTTTGCAAGAGAGGATTTACCGACGTTCGGTTTGCCTATTATTGAAATTTTAAGTCTTGTGTCTTCCTCATCATCTTCAAAATTTATTTTAAGGGAATCAACAAGTGCGTCAAGCAAATCACCGAGGTTTCTGCCGTTCAATCCGGAAATATCGAACACGGGATTAATTCCGAGCGAGTAAAATTCTCCGACGTGCATAGCTTGCTGAGGTGCGTCCAATTTATTTACGAGAAGAAAAACCGGTTTTTTAGATGTCCGCAGAAGTTTTGCAACTTCAGCATCGTAAGGATTTATTCCGTCGCGTCCATCCGTTACAAAAAGAATTGCATCGGCTTCTTCAATCGCAAACTCAACCTGCTCTCTTATGGCTTTCTCGAAAAGATTATCGCTTTCAGGTACGTAGCCGCCGCTGTCAATCAATCTGAATGATTTACCGTTCCAATCAACTTCGCCGTAAAGTCTGTCGCGCGTAACGCCGCTAAAATCATCTACAATTGCGTTATCTGTTTTTGTTAATCTATTAAAAAGTGTCGATTTTCCTACATTCGGTCTTCCGACAATAAGAACTAAGGGAGTCTTCATTATTAAAACCTATAATTAAAATTTATTTGCGGGTAATATACAACACCGTAAGCGGAATTAAAACTGTTCATACTCATTCGTACTTTTAAGGCGTTGTTATATTTATGCGCGCTCCAAGCTGCTTCAACCGCGCTGATTATATGATTGGTTAGAATTGTAATATATCCCCATTTAGCAACATCATATAAATCATTAGCCAAACCGCGCTGATGAGAATAATAGGCGAAATGCGGAGTAACGGGATCGCCATAATGATACGGAGTGTTCACGTCTCCGAAATCATCCCAACCGACATTGAACTGAGTATATTTACCGATCATTTCATAATATTGCTGATCGCCGAAAGGAGCGAGCTGATGCGAATAGTAGCTTCCTATTGCCAATTCCAAACGGTTAAGTTCGCTCCAATTGACAGATCCGTCATTATTAAAAAGATTGTACTGCGAAGGGTCAACATTGGAGTTTATTTCAGCTGCGTGAGCCTGCGTCCACTCGGCGTAACGAGTAACCGCCCAATGTTCGTTTGCATAATTGTGATAATAGGCGGTTTGATTATCCCCTTTTTTATTATAGATAATTGTTGTTGTTATCGCGGCAATTTCAATAAGAGTAAAGACTGCCGTCTTCCAATATTGCTTGTTATAAATTTGTCCGGCTCCCGGAATTACTGCGGAATACAAAGCGGCTTTTCCCGGGCTGCGTCTTACTGCAATTGTTTGATAAGCCGTGGAATCCGCCGAAAAATGCGTTGCGGAAAATGCCAAGTTCATATCTTGATTCAGATTTTTTGTAAGCTCCGATTTTGTTTGGGCAAAACCGAACTGAGTAAATACAACTAATAAAACAAAAATCTTTTTCATCTTATTCCTTAGAAAATATTAAAATCAAACAACATACCGAAATAAAATCTCCACTCTTTACCGTTTGTAATTGAATGACCTCGAATTTCGGTTGTGAACTGATCAATGGAGTAGGAACCGTTGATAAAAAGAGCTGTGGGAAAGATGTAAAATGAAATGAATTTCACTCTAAGCTCGGCTCCAACATCCTTTTTAAAATCAGAGAATTGCGGATAACCTTTGTCCCACGCGTTTCCGTAATCTCCGTAAAAGGAAAAATAAATTTTATCAAGATACCATGGACCAAATCGGGCGTCAATATCACGCGCTACAGGGAATCGATATGTTACATTTAGCCACATCAACTCATTTCCTCCCAGTGAATAAAAAGGATAACCTTTCATCCCGGGAAGTCCGCCGAGGTAAAAATCAAAGAAACTCGGCTGCGGCGGTCCGAAAATGGTTCCGTAGCGCAAGCGGAAATCAAGTCCGTGTGAATTAAAAACGGAGAAGTTTTCACTCCAATTCAGCTCGAGACGCGGGAATTTGTAGATGCCGTAAACCGGCTGAAGCATGCCGTCCTTAACTTCATATTTACCTTCGTTATTATATTCGTTCGATTCATAATCGAGCCGCAGACTTACATCGCGTCCAATAGGATTAATATCTCTATCCCGACTTGAAGCAATGCTTTTGTTAGTGAATGTAAGCCTCAAATCATGACCGATTAAGTAAGTATCGTTTGTTGAAGGATAAAGATAATCCGTATTCGGGAAAATAAAACTTCCGATTGTAGCGGAATAACGGCTAAAAACATAACGGAGCTCAAGATGATTTTGCCGTGAAAAAATTCTATGGCGAGCTGCGGCATCAAACTCAAGCAGACTATATGAAACATCAATAGGCACAGTGTAATCGGCATCGAACGCATGAGTGGAATCGACATTGAAGTAAATATCCGTATTGGCTTTTCTGCTTATGTTGTAAACTTCAAAACTCAATTCCGGTTTCAAACCCAAATCATATAGTCCGGGAATCTTATCTCGATAATTAAACATTAAAAACAAATCTCTCTCTAATCGAGCATTAATTCCGGCTCCGGCAAAAATATCAAATCTATCCAAATAATCGGTTGATGAAACATAAGCTCCCGCTTTAATTTTTTCATAACTTTTGCTCGTTGTGTTGTAATCGTCATAACGGATAAAAGGAAGAAACGTAAGTTTTGTAAAACTCCCCGAATACTTTTTGATTTCATAATCGGGAATTTTCGTGTCGTCATAATTCCTTAAATGTTTTACAGTAGCGGAATCCAAATCACCGAGTGGAATGGGACGCAGCATCGTTACAGGAGATTTGCGCAAATATTCTTGCGACGGCAAAATCTTTTTCCTTTTTTTATCAGACAAGTAAAATAGTTTATAACCTTTGGATGTGTAGCCCGAATATACCAGGTTTCCCTTCCTATCAATAGCCGGATAAAAAGCTCCTCCGGTAACATTTGTAATTTGAGCGGATTTCCCCGTTGCAAAATCATATTTGTAAATATTAGCTATGCCGGTTCTATCCGAGCAGTAGTAAAAATTTCCGTCTTCACCGAATGTCGGGTTTCTATCATCATAACGAGATTTAATTACCAGCTTAAAGCCTGCGCCGTTAGTATCGATTTTTGCAATGTCTCTAATGTCCCGCTTAATAAAGCCGAAATATATTTCTTTATTGTCGGGAGAAAATCTCGGATTAAAAACCTGTTCTCCTTTATCAAAAAACGTAAGTCTGCGGAATCCCTTTCCGTCAATATTTACAGTGCCGAGATTCGTTGTCCCGTCTTTTTGAAAGAGAAATACAATCTTTTTACCATCAGATGAAACAGCAGGATAGTTAGCGCGCAAACCATGCGTCAGCCGCTTCTCATCTTCGGTTTTAATATCATACATAAAAATATCGTGAATGTTCGTCCACTTCGGATTATCATCGCTTAGTTTCGCATAAATCAGTTTATCCGTACCGGGAATAAATTCCACGGATGAAAAAACTTTATCAAGAATCTTTTTCTCGGTTTTTGTTTTTAGATTGTAAATATAAACCGAAGTTTGGCTAAGGTAATCGTTCCCCTTATTTGAAATATAGACTAAGGAACTATCGTGATTAACAAATCTTGGAAGAAAATTACCGAAGCCGTCCTTGACTAAAGTATCGCCGACAATAAGATTTTTCTTAACGGGAGCAATCCTATAATTGTAATCTTTCCTCAGATAGCTTCTCCATTCATCATATAAATCAATTCCGGAAATACCGAGTACATCATGAATCGCGGCATCAACTGTAAAATTTGTTTTTGTTTTCAGAGCGGAAAAAATCTTCCGCAGTTTATCTTCGCCGTATTTTTCAGCGATGTAAGTCGTTAACGCGAATCCCGAATTGTAAACCGATTCATTACCCAAACTCGTTTTTGAAAAAACTCCCATTTGATTCCACGTGAGCATATCATTATCCAAAACGTAGCTACGTAAAATCATATCGCGATGAGAATCCCAATAATCATAACCGAGTTCGTAGCGTTGATACTGCGCCGTTCCTTCGGCAAGCCAGGACGGAACGTTAATTCCGGCTACCGCATAAGAAGCAATGGAATTAGGATAACCGTAAAGAATATCGGGGCGCTGCTCATCCTGGTAGTGCATATACTGCAAGTAAATTGCCGGAACTCTTCTGCTGATTTTCATTGCGGTTTGCAGATTTACCATGTGAGTAAATTCGTGAGTAATAACATTGCGCAGCCAATTATGAGAACCACGCAAATCGAAATCGAGTGCGGAAGCCCAAATCTCAATTTTATTGTCGAAGAAATAGGTAGCGCCGTTGGAGTAATCGTCAATATCTTTAATAACGAAATGGACAGTTTCAGGCTCATAACCGTAAAGGGAGGTAATCGGCTTCCAAACTTCTTCGGCAATCTTCAGAACAATCTTAGCCGTTCGCTCGGTTCCTTCATGAAAATGAACTTGAACATGTTTACCTTTTATTGTGTACCACTTGTAGTCAGGATTATATTTCCCTACTTGAGCAAACAAAAACGCCGCAGCGAAAAACGAGAGAAGGAATGTAAATTTTTTCATATTAATCTATTTTACCACAACAACTTTAATGAGTTTCGTTTCCGTTTTATGTGAATTAATTCCGGTTGCTTCAAAATGTGCAAAATAAACATCGCTTTGAACGTTGGAAACGTTCCAAGAAATTTCATTATCGAAATTCATATTTCCACGTCCGGATAGTTCGGTTACTTTAGTCCCAGCCAAATCAAAAATAGTTATCTTAATGTTGGAATCTTCATTAACCTTAAATCTGAAATTTGTCGAGCCGCCGTAAACGTTAATAACCAACTGATTATTCACTCCTCCATTCTGCGAAGAGACTAAATAAGCATAGGAATTATTGTTTGCTCCGTTTCCGAATTCACCCGACCAAATCGGGGCATCCGGATTGACCGATTCCGCATAATTAAACAAATAGATATTGCCGGATTTATCGGCAGCAACAATCTTCGTAGAATCGTTATCCTGAAATAAAACGGGAGCTTGTAATAACGAATTCCCGATTGTAAAAAAGGGTGTCAGACGGGAACTCATCTCTTGCTTTTCATAAAAGAATAATCTTCCGTCGGAAGCGCCGCTAATGGTATGTGCGCCGCCGTTATTTGTTGAAAAGCCGATACTCTTTCCGGAAAATCCGATTCCGTTTTCATCTTCGAGAGGAGAATTATCAGACAAAAATCCTTTCAAATTATAAAAGTAATTCTTTCCGTCGGCAGTAAAATTAATATAAGGATAAACATCATCTCCAAGAGTTACCATTGAAAAATCGGTTACCGGTTCTTCGGATTCGAGATTGAAAGATGCCGTTCGCTCAAAAGTAGAAACATTAACCACTTCTACAAAATTATTTTTTTCAAGTAAAATAATAAAAGCATAATCATCATTTTCAGAATTACTCGGAAAAATAACGGAGGCATTCAAGATTTCATTTTCCGCTGAAAAAGATAGAGTGGAATTTGGAAGCAAGCCGTAAACCGTATTATCGGAAACTGCAATAATTTTTGAAAAATCATGCAGAAGACGCGTGATTCTATCCTCAATTATTGTGGAGGAAGTGTCAATGACACCGGATGAGTAATCAACGGAATATAGTCGGGATGATAAACTGTCGGCAACGGCAAACTCGAAAGTCGGAAGTCCTTCACGATCTCCTGAAATCGGAGAAGTTAATTCTCCACTTACTGAGAATGAATCAAGGTGCGCCCCGGAATCGTCAAACTGAAAAAGATTAATTTTATTCCCTACGTTTCCGACGATTAGTGTTGCGGAATTATTTTCCAAGATTATGTTTGGTGATTCGCTAAAATTATTCAATGTATAAATTAGTTCACCGGACGAATTATAAACAAAAATCGAATTCCCCGATTGAGCCGTGAAAAATCCTTTTAACTCGGAATAAATTGAATTAATGAAATCCGATTTTTGATTCTGCGGCAGTGTAAAAACTTTTTTAAGCTGAAATTCATCAAAACTATATCTTAAGTTGAAGCTCATCTTATTTGAAATAGATGAAAAGTCGGTTAAATAGATTCCTGAATTCGCTCTTGAATAAGAATTGCTCGAAGGTTTTGTATCGGGAGTAAACGCGTCCGTAAAATAATGACCTTTATTTTCCTTAAACCAAAAATCGTTCTGTTCCCCTTCCCCAACAAATGTATCGCCGAAAATTGTTGTAAAAATTTCGCCGATGTCAAAAATTCCGTCAGCTTCAACAACCGCAACGCCTTTGTGAGTTTTATCATTATTAATTGTGTTGCTTGCGCGATTTTCATTAATCACATTTTCATCAATATGCCAAATAACAATTCCGCTGCCGGGCAAAGCCCAATCCGGTTCGTCAATATCGGTAATAACTCCGCGCAGAGTATCAATATCGTAATTATTAAACCCTGTAGTGTCGTTAGATAAAATAATTGTATGTGCGCGGCTTCCGAGTTTGTATGTAATCACCGCTCCGTTATTGTCAGCGTCTCTTTCCCTATTTTCGATTAGAAAATATTCCGAAGGATTAATGGGGATTTTGACAAGCGCTGTATCGCCGGCTTGAAATTCCATATAAGTTGTTAAATCTATTTTTCCGCTCTTAAGATAAACTTCCTTCGGTTCAATCCAGCCGAGCCACATTTTTTCAATCGGAGAAGGCGCAGGTGGAAATGCTCCGCCGTAAGCAAAGATTGATTGTCCGTCCATCAGCCCGAACCTACCGATTGCGCTGTATCCTGTTTCCGTATTATATAAATCAGGCAAACCTAATCTGCTTCCTACCATAGAAACAGCAAGACCGTTTAT
>CAYLYR010000103.1:0-7943 GCA_964387835.1 uncultured Melioribacter sp. | reverse complement strand
TCAGGTTGATAGATTTATGCTGAAGGTGAAAATTGATTATCCTTCCAAAGAGGAAGAACATTTGATTATGCGCGCCAATGCGGTTAGTAATCCGCCGAAAATTAATCCCGTAATTTCTACCGAACAAATCTTTAAAGCGCGTAAGTTGGTTGAAAGCGTTTATATGGACGAAAAAATTGAGAAGTATATTCTTGATATTGTTTTTGCAACTCGTAATCCCGAGGAATACGGACTTAACTCACTTACCGAGTTAATCGCTTACGGCGCATCACCGAGAGCCACGTTAAGTCTTGCCGAAGGAGCCAGAGCGATGGCATTCATAAAAAGACGAGGATATGTTATCCCGGAAGATATACGCGCAATTGCTTATGATGTTTTAAGGCATAGAATAGCCGTTACTTATGAAGCAGAAGCCGAAGAATTAACATCGGAAAATATTATCTCCGAAATATTAAACAATGTTGAAGTTCCGTAATAGATAGCTGTGGATACCAAAGAACTATTAAAACAAGTTAGACGAATCGAGATTAAAACCAAAGGGCTGGTTAACGAAGTATTTTCGGGAGAATATCATTCCGCATTTAAAGGACGCGGGATGGAGTTTGCCGAAGTTCGCGAATATCAGCCCGGGGATGATATTCGTACAATCGACTGGAACGTAACCGCCCGCTTCAATCATCCTTTTGTAAAAGTTTTCGAGGAAGAAAGAGAACTCGTTGTGATGTTGTTGATAGATATGAGCGGTTCGCTCGGTTTCGGCTCCGGAGAAAAAAGGAAACAGCGAATTGCCGCCGAGCTGAGTTCAATCCTCGCCTTTTCCGCTATGAAAAATAACGATAAGGTCGGAATGATTTTGTTTACAGATAGAATCGAAAGATTCGTCCCGCCTAAAAAAGGGCGGTCGCATGTTTTAAGAATCATACGTGAGATTCTATCCTTTGTGCCGGAAGGAAAGGGAACGGATATTAAATCCGCTCTGGAATATTTTAACGGAATAATAAAGAAGAGAAGTATCTCATTTCTTGTGTCTGATTTTATTGATGAGAACTTTGACAAAATCCTCAAGGTAGTTTCCCGCAAGCACGATTTAATAGGTGTTGTTTTAGAAGATGAAAGGGAAAATTCGCTTCCTAAAATCGGCTTGACAAAATTCAAGGATTTGGAAACCGGAGAAATTCGATACATCGATCTTTCGAAAGAAACTGTTCGTGAATATTTCAACAGCGTTGTTAATCAAAAAAAGAATGACCTTAACCGATTATTCAGACTAAGCGGAATAGACTCGATAAATATAAATACAAAAGATTCTTACATTAAACCGCTTGTTCAATTCTTTAAGAAAAGGGAATCGAAACTGTGAAGAAGGTTTTAGTTATATTGCTGATGTTTTTGTTCGGTACGCTTTATGCACAGAATATGAAAGCCCTTGCCACGACCGATTCGCTGCAGTACAATATCGGTGATTACATCGATTACTCGATAGTTGTTTTCGCGCCGGGAAAATATAAAGTCGAATTACCTTCGGTAAAGGATAGTTTGAAGTCGCTTCTTTTGCTGAGAAAAGGGAAAACCGATATTGTAAAAAGTAAAAACGGTTTCACAACAACAACTTTTAATTTTGTGCTTGCCGGTTATGATTCCCTTAAAGAAACAATTCCCTCAATGACAGTTGCACTGATTGATACGCTTAATAAAAGTAAGATTACGCTTAAAACCAATCAAGTTAATGTTGTTGTCAACACTTTAAATGTTAATCCTAAAAAAGATATTAAAGATATAAAACCGGTTCTAAAAATTCCTTATGATTGGGAAAAACTTCTCTTAATTATTTTAGCGGGTTTGGTTCTATTGGCTTTGCTCTATTTTGTCTATAAAAAATATTTCAAAAAAGAGAAAGTTGAGGTTAAAAAGATTCGGAAAATTATTCTTCCCGCTCACAAAATAGCATACGGGAAACTTAAAGAAATTGAATCGGATAAACTCTGGCAGTCGGGAAAGATTAAAGAATTTCACAGCAGGGTAACGGAAGTTGTTCGTGAATATTTTGAGAATAGGTTCGGATTCAATTCCTTGGAGATGACTACGGATGAAACTTTGCGTGAACTTAAAGATGCCGGAGTTTCAAACGATGTGCTTGATATGACAAGGAAGTTTTTGCAGAACGCCGACATGGTGAAGTTCGCAAAATTTAAGCCTATGCCTTCGCTTAACGAAGAAATGCTGCATGAAGCATATAAGATAGTGGATTTAACTAAAGAGGACGCCGAGACGGAAATTACGGAGGAAGTTGAAGATGTTCAGCGGAGTTAAATTTGCTTATCCCGTTTTTTTATATGCATTAGTTCCGGTTGTTATCGGAATGGTGTGGTATTATATTAAAAAAAGGAATAAACTATCGCCCGAACTTTATTACTCCGGACTTTCTTCCGTTTTCGGTAAGATGAAACCGACTTTGAAAGAAAGACTGATTCACTTTCCCTTTATTCTGCGAACATTTGCAATAATTACGCTTTTAATTGCAATGGCAAGACCTCAGAGCTTTACCACCGGCGAGAACATTTCGACGGAAGGAATTGATATTGTTATGCTGCTTGATATTTCGGGAAGTATGCTTGCTGAAGACTTGAAACCGAACAGATTGGAAGCTGCGAAGAAGGTTATCGATAAATTTATTAAGGAAAGAGTAAGCGATAGAATCGGACTTGTGATTTTTTCACGCGAGAGTTTTACCCAGTGTCCTTTAACAATCGATTACGGCGTTTTGCGTTCGCTGCTGAAAGATGTTAAAAGCGGAATGTTGGAAGACGGAACCGCGATCGGAACGGCTATTGCTAACGGAGTGAATAGATTAAAGGATAGTAAATCTAAAAGCAAAGTTATGATTCTTCTCACTGACGGCGTAAATAACAGCGGTGAAATAGATCCGATAACGGCAGCTCAAATAGCGGCAAAATATGGAATTAGAATTTACACTATCGGTTTGGGCACTGAAGGAATGGCGCCATATCCGGTACAAACTCCGTTCGGTGTGCAGTATCAGAATGTTCCCGTTCAGATTGATGAAAAAACTTTGAAGGAAATTTCATCTATAACCGGTGGGAAATACTTTAGAGCTACAAGCAACAGTAAACTTCGTGCAATTTATAAAGAGATTGATAAATTGGAAAAATCAAAAATTAAAGTTACGTCCTATCGCCATGCTCACGAACTTTTTTACGGATGGCTTGAAGCGGGAATAGCGCTGCTTCTTATTGAACTGTTTTTAAGTAACGCATATTTAAGGACAAATCCGTAGGTTATCGATGTTTAGATATGCACATAGCGAATATTTGTACTTACTCCTTTTGCTAATCCCGATTGGATTGCTTATGATTTGGGATTTTTACAAAAGGAAGAGTGCGCTGAAAGAGTTTGCTTCGGAAAAAGCCGCAAAAAGATTGGCGCCTAAAAAGAGCAGCGCAAAATATTTTATAAAATCGGTTTTGGTCTTGCTTTCATTATTGCTGCTGATTTTTTCGTTGGCAAATCCTCAGGTAGGTACAAAGGTTGAAGAAGTGAAACAAGTTGGAATTGATGTTTACATCCTTCTTGATGTTTCCAACAGTATGAACGCCGAGGATATTAAGCCGAGCAGACTTGAAAAAGCCAAGCACGATATAAAAAACTTAATTAAAAAATTGCAGGGAGATAGAATCGGCTTGATTGTATTTGCCGGCAGAGCTTATGTTCAGTTTCCTCTTACAACCGATTACTCGGCGGCGAATATGTTTCTCGATGCTGTTGATGTAAACTCCGTCCCGCAGCAGGGAACAAATATCGGCGAAGCTATCGCTCTGGCATTAAATTCATTTAAGAAAAAAACCGAAACAAAGAAAGCTATTATTCTTATTACCGACGGAGAAGATAACGAAGGCGGAATTGATGATGGAATAAAGAAAGCCAATGAAGAAAACGTTTCGATTTATACTATCGGTTTAGGAACGCCTGAAGGCTCTCCTATACCCAATTACGATGCATCTGGAAAAATGATAGGATACAAAAAAGATAGATATAATAAGGTGGTGTTAACCAAATTAGATGAAACGACATTGAAGAAAATTGCCTCCGAAACTCATGGAAAATATTACAGCGCTCAAAACGGTGAAAACGAGTTGGAGATGATTTACAAAGATTTATCGAAATTGCAGAAAAAGGAATTCGGCTCCAAAAGAATAACCGATTTTGAGGATAGATATTATTATCTTCTTCTCCCTGCTATTTTATTGCTTCTTCTTGATTTCTTCCTCTCGCGGAATAAAACGAGATTTATCCGTAAGCTTGAATCGGGAGGGAAAGCATGAAAAATATGCTGAAAATAATTTTGCTTTTCTCCCTTTTAACGGTTTCGGCGGCAACTGCGCAAAGCGTGCGAACGGAAGTAAACAAAGGAGTGGAAGAATATAACAAGGGAGAATTTGATAAAGCTGAAGTTGATTTCAAAAAAGCTCTGGAGAAGGATATTTCTTCTTTCCAAGCCCATTATAATTTGGCAAATACTTATTATAAAAAAGGGAATTACGATGAAGCGCTGAAAGAATACAAATCGGCGTTAAGTTTTGCAAAAGATAAAAAGGAAAAATCGGATATTTTTTATAATGTGGGGAATTCCTTATTAAAGAAGAAGAAACTTGAAGATGCAATAAAAGCCTATATTAATTCTTTGAAAATAAATCCGAAGGATAACGACGCAAAGTACAATTTATCCTATGCGCTTAAGCAGAAACAGCAGAACAAAAATCAAAACAAGAATAAAAAGAATCAAAATAAAAATAATAAGAATAAGAAAAATAAGAACAAAAACGATAAGAATAAGAACGACAAGAATAAACAGAAGAAAGATAAGAATAAGCAGAATAAAAAGAATCAAAACGATAATAAGAATCGGCAGAAACAGAAAAATCAAGAGAAAAAGAATAAGCAACAGCGGCAGAAGCAAAAAATTAGTAAACAGGAAGCGGAAAGAATTCTTGCCGCATTGAAAAAACATGAGAAAAATTTACAGAAAAAATTACGGAAGAAAAAAGGTAAACCAATAAAAACCGCAAAAGACTGGTAAAAGGGATGAAGAAGTTTATAAATTTATTATTAATTTTGCTAACGCTTACTGTTACAGGATACGCTCAGGAATATTCCGCTTCGGTGGATAAATCGACTGTCAGGCAGGGAGAAAGATTTCAAGCATATTTTTCATTCAGCGGCGGCGACATAAATTCGATTAAAAATTTCCGGGCGCCTGACTTCAAAGGGTTTACGGTACTTAGCGGACCGAACCGTTCTTCGAGTATGCAAATTATAAACGGAGCGGTTTCATCTACACTTACTTATTCTTACATCCTTGTTGCACAAACTCCAGGACAATACACAATCGGAGCTTCATCCCTATTTTATAAAGGGAAAAGATACGTTACAAAACCGATAACCGTTAATGTGGTGAAGGGAAAAGTTAAAATAAAATCAAGTTCCGATTCGGGAATAAGCGAAGAGGAGCTGCGGAACAATATTTTCATCCGAGCAATACCGAATAAAACTCGCGTCTATAAAGGTGAGCAGATAATCGTTACTTACAAACTTTACACAAGATTAAATATTAAATCTCCTCAAATTTCAAAGCTTCCCTCATACAAAGGCTTTTGGAACGAAGAACTCGATATGTCGAATAATATTAATTTCGGCGCAGAGATGTACAAAGGAAAACGTTTCAGGGTTGCTGCAATAAAGAAGATAGCGCTTTTTCCGACGGAGACGGGAAAGCTGACGATTTCTCCTTTTGAATTAACAATCCCGATTGTAATTCAGAAAAGGAGACGAAGCAGAGATATTTTCGATGACTTTTTTAATGACCCGTTTTTTGACAGAACGGAAACAATTGAAAGAAACGTAGCTTCAAATAAAGTTAATATTTACGTAAAGGACTTGCCCGCCGGAGCGCCGAAATCGTTTACAGGGGCGGTCGGTGATTTTTCATTTAATGTTTCCATTGATAAATTAAAAGCGAAAGTAAATGAACCGATTACGGTTAAGGTAACTCTTACCGGCACCGGAAATATTGAGCTTGCTCAAATCCCGGAATTGAAAGTGCCCGAAGGATTTGAAGTTTACGACCCTAAGACTTCGGAGAATATTAAAAGGAAAAATATTGTAAGAGGAACTAAAAAAGTTGAGTACTTAATTGTTCCCAGAATTTCGGGCGCTCGTAAATTAGGTCCTATTTCATTTACATACTTTAATCCTTCAAGCGGAAAATATGTTACTAAATCATTCGGACCTTACAAGATTGTTGTTGAAAGGGGAAATCAACCTTACTCAAACAGCGCCGGAGGGAACGGATTCAGTAAGGAAGATATTCAACTCCTGAGCAAAGATATTAGATTTATTAAAACCGGAAATCTAAATTTGAAGAGGAAAGCCGAGACCGAAGTTTTTCCGCAATGGCTCTATTACGGATTCGGAATACCGTTGTTGTTTTTTATACTTTTGTCGATTGTTGAAATCAGAAAGAGAAAGCTTGAAGGGAACGCCGCTTTTGTTAAGATGAAAAAAGCTGAAAAGGAAGCGCGGAGGAGATTGAAAAACTCTAAGAAATCGTTGGAGCAAAATAAGATTGCCGAATTCTATTCCGATTTGGCTGCAGGGCTTTTCGGTTATCTCGAAACCAAACTGCAGATCCCGAAATCCGAATTCACAATCGATAAGGCAATTGAAAAAATGAAGCGCCTCGGCGTGCCGGATAACTTGCTTAACGAAGTTCGTGATATTTCCGAGAAGTCGGAGTTTGTTCGTTTTGCTCCATCATCGGCAGAGGAGGTTTCCGCAAAGGAATTGTATGAAAAGACAGTGAAATTAATCGTTGAACTTGACAGTCGTTTATCGAAGGTGAAAAAATGAAATTTAGAAAAATAAAAATATATTTATTCACACTTGTACTTTTCTCTTTTGCCTATTCAACAATCTCGGCTCAAAATGTATTTGTTGACAGCTTAGTAATAAAAGGAAATAAAGCTTACATAGCAAAGAATTATGAGCGGGCAATTAACGATTACGAGAAAATTTTAAATGAGGGTTTTGAAAGTCCGGAGTTATACTACAACCTCGGCAATTCCTATTATAAAAAAGGAATATTGGGGAAAGCGATATTAAATTATGAAAAGGGCTTAAAGCTTGCTCCGAATAACGAAGACTTAAAATACAATCTCAAAATTGCCAATGCTCATATTGTAGATAAGATTGAAACTTTGCCTGAGTTTTTTCTGTCGAGATGGTGGAAAAACTTTGCGGCAATTTTCCCGCTTAATATTCTGACTGTTATCCTTGTTGTTACGTTTATTGTATTCTTAATTGCAATATGGATTTTTATTTTCGGTAAAACGGGGAATTCCAAGAAAACCGGATTGTTCGGAGGTGTTTTTATCTTCGCAGTTTTTCTTCTCTTTATATTTGTTTACATCACGAAAGTCAGTGAAATAAAAAACTCCCGTTATGCAATAATCCTTTCCCAAGAAGTAACTGCGCGAACTTCTCCCGATGAATCTGCTAAAGCCGTTTTTGTTCTGCACGAAGGGACAAAAGTCCGAGTGCAAGATAAAGTAGGCGGTTGGGAACAAATAAAACTTTCCGATGGGAAAAAAGGCTGGGTGCCGAAAGGGACTTTCGGATTAATTAAGTGATGTTAGATTGATATTTTTTGCAAATATTTAGTTCCTACGGAGCTGAAAGACAAAGGCTGAAAGATAAAAGATAAAAGTAAAAAGATAAAAGTTGAAAGTCAGTAAATCCTCGAAAAATTCCGTCATTGCGAAGCCGACTTGTCGGCTGAAGCAATCTCCCCAATTATTGGCGATTGTTTAACTTCTTCGGAGATTGCTTCGCCTCCGCAAGCGGAGTCTCGCAATGACGATATATTTTTT
>CAYLYR010000102.1:0-7964 GCA_964387835.1 uncultured Melioribacter sp. | reverse complement strand
TTAAAGGAATTATTAATGCAATTTTAAACATTATTTCATAACTAAAAATTAACGAGGAAAAAATGAAAAGAGTCCGGATTTTAATGTTAATCCTTCTTTTCTCGATTTCTCTTTTTGCTCAGGAATCTATTTTCGTTCCACGCGAAGTAAAGGAATCGATAAAAAAAGGAGTGAGAACCTTAAACGGAGTTCCCGGTAAAAACTATTGGCAGAATCATTCCGTTTATAAAATAAACGCTTCCGTTGATGTTGAAAAATCAACTCTTTCCGGAGATGAAAGTATTGCCTATTTCAATGAATCACCCGACACATTAAAAAACTTGGTTATGCGTATTTACCCCGATTTTCTGAAAAAAGGAGCAACCCGCGATTTTTATTTCGGTACAAGCGGATTTTTACCGCCCGTAAATATTAAATATATTAAAATTAACGGAGAGGAATACGATGTTTCCGATACGAGTAAATTTGTTCGTCGCGGTTCTACGAATATGTTTATAAAATTAAAAACATCTCTTCTTCCGAAAAAGAAAGCAAATCTCGAAATCGGCTGGTCGTTTATTATTCCGCAAAAGCATCCGATGAGAATGGGAAATAAAGGGAACGGCGATATGTTTATTGCATATTGGTATCCGCAAATGGCGGTTTACGATGATATTCTCGGCTGGGATAAAATCGATTATCAGGGAATTGTGGAGTTTTACAACGATTTTTCCGATTACGATGTAAATATTACTTTGCCTAAGAATACGGTTATGTGGGCAACGGGAGTTTTGCAGAATGCGCCGGAAGTGTTGCAGCCCGGAATTGTTGAAAAATATAACAAAGCGAAAAAATCCGAAAAAGTAATTAGAATAATCACTGAAGAAGATAGAAAAACGGGAAATGTAACGAAAAACAAAGATAAGCTGACATGGAATTTTAAGGCGGAACACGTTCCCGATTTTTCGTTTGCAATAAGCGACAGTTATCTTTGGGACGGAAGAGCGGTTGTAACGGATTCTTCGGCATCCGGCGTAAAAACAACTTTTGTTCAGGCGGCATATAATCCGGGAACACCTAATTTTGAAGATGCCGCGCAAATCGGAGCGGAATCGATTTATTATTTATCCCACGAATTGCCGGGTTATCCTTTTCCTTATCCTGAGATGACCTCGGTAGGAAGTCGCGGCGGCGGCGGAATGGAAACACCGATGATGGCAAACGACGGCGCGCCGAAAAGCTATCCGAGTTTTGTCGGATTAATTTTCCATGAAATATCGCACAACTATTTTCCCTTTTTTATGGGAACTAACGAAAGAACTTACGCATGGATGGATGAAGGCTGGGCAACGTTTTTAACGCGTGAAGTTACCGAGCGCTATCAAAAAAAGAGCGGAATAAAGTATTGGGAAAGAATGGTGAAATCTTACGAAAACGGCTCCGGTTATATGCTGGATGTTCCCTTGATGGTTCCATCTTTTTCCGTAAAAGGAGGATTCCCGAGGATTACTTTTTATCGTCGTCCCGGATGTGCATACATGGAATTGATGAATATGTTGGGACGGAAAAAGTTCAAAAAAGCTCTGTTGAATTATATCAATGCTTGGAAGGGAAAACACCCTATTCCCACAGACTTTTTTACAAGTTTTAATGCTTCGGCAAATGAAAATTTGGCTTGGTTTTGGAACCCTTGGTTTTATGAATTCGGCGTTCCCGATTTGGCAATTGAAAGCGTAACACAAAAGAAGAACAAGGGAATTATTACAATAAAAAAGGTTGGAAAAATTCCGACGCGAATTTTGTTAAACGTTACTTTTGCGGATGGAACTACGAAGGAGTTTAATTATTCCGTAAAAACATGGAAAGATAAAAATATCGCTGTGTTTGAGATTCAAGCGCCGAAAAAAATAACAGAAGTAAAACTCGGCAGTACTGTTATTCCTGATGTTGATGATTCGAACAATTATTGGAAGTAAAATCCGAATTTTATTGTTATGGTAGAGACGCAATTAACTTAAAACTTGTTGAACCCCTGCGTCTCTACTTTTTTAAAATGTTGGTTTTCGGTTAACGGCAAACGGAAAAGTCCGTGTTTTACCTAAACTGGATATTGCCGGATAGAAGACCGTGAACAATTATCCAATCATTTATTTAAGCAAAATGCGCTCGTGCGTTTTGCGCACTCCTCTTAATCTCTTTCATTGCGGCAACATAATCTGTCTGTGCAAAAATTGCGCTTCCGGCAACGAGTGTGTCAGCGCCGGCGTTTACCACATCTTTTCCCCTCTCGGAATTAATTCCGCCGTCAACTTCCAACAAAGCATTGCTCTCTTTGCTTAAAAGTAAATTTTTTGCTTCCGTTATTTTTATTAGTGAATTCGGAATAAACTTCTGTCCGCCGAAGCCCGGATTTACACTCATTATAAGAAGTAAATCGAGTTCTTCAATAATATTTTCGATTAACATTACGGGGGTCGCCGGATTTAATGCAACGCCGGCTTTAATTCCTTTTTCCTTTATCGATTGCAGAGCGCGGTGAAGATGAACCGTAGCTTCGGCGTGAATTGTTAAAATATCGGCTCCGGCATCGATAAAAGCATCTATATATTTTTCTGGCTCAACAATCATTAAATGAACATCAAGCGGAATGTCAGTTGCTCTTTTTAGTGCCTTAACTATGTTGGGACCGAAAGTAATATTCGGAACGAATCTTCCGTCCATTATATCAACATGGATAAAATCCGCACCGTTAGCCGAAACTTTTTTAACTTGTTCTTCGAGGTTGAGTAAATCAGCCGATAAAATAGAGGGAGCGATATTTATCTTTTTTTCATTCATGACAGATTCTTATTTTTAAATTCTTCGTAGCGTGTTTTTACTTGCTCTGAGAGATTTTGCGGAGTAAATCCGAAGGCTTTTTCCAAATCTTGATAAGGAGCCGATTCGCCGAATCTGTCGAAACCGAAAACCCAGCCGTCGAGACCGGTGTATTTTTGCCAACCGAGTGAAACTCCCGCTTCAACTGCAACGCGATATTTTACTTTGTCCGGTAAAATCGATTTTTTATAATCTTCCGGTTGTTCATCAAAAAGTTCTACCGAAGGCATACTTACAACTCTTACTTTATAATTATCGAGCATCTTAGCCGCGGCAACGGCAAGATGAACTTCCGAGCCGGTAGCAATCAGTATAATTTCCGGAGTTTCGGAATTTTGGTAAATAACATAAGCGCCTTTCTTCACATTTTTAATTATCTCATCTTCCGGTAAATCAAAAACAGGCAACCCCTGTCGCGTTAAAATTAACGCCGAAGGGCGATTATTATTGTCGAGCGCCGCTTTCATCGAGGCGGCAGTTTCTTTGGCGTCCGCTGGTCTGAAAACAAGCAGATTGGGAATTAATCTTAAAGATTGAATATGTTCTACCGGCTGATGCGTCGGTCCGTCTTCTCCAACGTAAAAAGAATCGTGAGTCAAAACATGGAGAACATGCAGATGCTGCATTGCGGAAAGACGAATAGCGGCGCGTTCGTAATCGGCAAAAACAAGAAAAGTAGCGCCGAAAGGTTTCAGACCGCCGTGAAGCGCGATTCCGTTAACAATTGCCGCCATCGGGAATTCTCTTACGCCGAAAGAAATATTTCTTCCGCTGCGATTATCTTTTTTGTATTCGCCGACTAATTCGGCAAAAGCTTTTGTCGAATTGGAAGGTTCAAGATCGGCGCTGCCTCCGACAAGCGTTTCCATTTGTTCGGCAAATTTAGCAAGAGTTTTGCCGAAAGCCGCACGAGTTGCGAGTTTGCTTTCGGACGAAAATTCGGGCGCTTCCAAATTATCGGAAATATATTCGCTTGTAACTTCTTCCCACAGTTTTTTGAAATCGGAATCGGAATTAAGTTTTTCGTTTACCGATTTATTCCAGCTTTCCACAAGATTTTCCAGTTCATCAAAATTGCTTCTGAAGTGATTTATTACATCATCGGGAAGATAGAAGAATTCATCTTTCGGTAAGCCCGATTTTTCTTTTGTTGCGGCAATTTCTTCGGGAGGAAGAGGCGAACCGTGAGTTGTGTGATCTCCTTCGCGTGTAGCGGTTCCTTTTGCCATAATTGTGTGCCCGATGATTAAAGTCGGTTTTTCACTCTGAGCTTGAGCTTTTTTTATTGCTTCGATAATTTCATCGTGATTATGTCCGTCTATTTCAATTGTATTCCAACCGAATCCTTCAAAAACCTCTTTTATGTTGGTGTCGTCAGCGCGGGAAGTCGGTCCGGAAATCTGAGCGTTATTTTTATCGTAAAGTGCAATCAGTTTGCTTAAACCCCAATGTCCCGCTAACGACGCAGCGCCGAGAGCTACCGGCTCCTGCAGATCGCCGTCTCCGGCAAGAGTAAAAGTATAATGATTAATTGCTTCTTCTCCTAATTTTGCACTGAGGATTGTCTCGGCTGCAGCCATTCCTACAGCCATGGAAAATCCTTGCCCGAGGGGTCCGGTTGTTGCGTCAACTCCGTCAGTCAAACCGTATTCAGGATGCCCGGGAGTTATGCTGTTTAATTGCCGGAAGTTTTTCAAATCTTCAACGGAGATAAATCCTTGAAGAGTCAGCAAAGAATAAAGCAGCATCGATTCATGTCCGGCGGAAAGAACAAATCGGTCTCTATTAATCCAAAGCGGATTTTTATGATTGTATTTTAAGAAGTGTTTATATACAACATAAGCCATATCGGTTGATGAAAGCGCTCCGCCCGGATGTCCGGAGTTTGCTTTGCGGGTTCCATCCAATATTAAAGCTCTTATTACGGAAACAGCTTTTTTGTCCAGTTCACTCATTTCTTTTCCCTTAAAAAATTTATTAAAAAATATTAAAACTCTTAACTCAAAAGTAAAATTTAGAGTTAATATATCCTAATAAACAATAAATGAGAAAAAATGGAGTTCAGAATCTCAACTAAGTTTGACTTTTAACCGCATTCGGATAAAACTATTTTTAAATTAAATATTTTTATATTAAATTCGATTATTAAAACGTATTTCTAATGCAATTAGGAAATTAAGCTCTTCCTTTGGAAAATTTTTACAATAATGGGGAAAACAATAAATAACGTACAAAACTTTTTTTAATAAACTAAGAATCTATTATGAAATCAATTGCTTTAGATACTGTTATCGGAATACTTCTCGGCTTTGCACTTTTCTTTTATGCTATCTTTTCCAGCACATCCAACTATATGATGTTTTTGAATCTCCCGAGTTTTTTAATGGTAATAGGAGGAACTTTTGCCGCAACGATGATTGCTTTTCGGGCGCGTTATGTTCTTACTTCGTTTAAGGAATTATTTGCTATCTTAATTCCTCAGAATATTAATCCGCAAACTCTTTACGGTGAAATCGAAAACATTATAAACTGGGCTAGAATAGCAAAGCAAAAGGGAATGAAAGAACTTGAGACACACATTCGCAACGTAAAAACAAAAGATCCGTTTATCAATTATGCGGGCGATTTGCTTATTACCGGATACCGAGGCGATGAACTCCGTTCCATGCTTACCAATTTTACCGAGACAACTTTTGAAAGAAATATGGTGAATTCCTACATTTTAAAAACAATGGCAGGTTTTGCGCCTGCATTCGGAATGTTAGGAACTGTAATCGGTTTGATTATTATGCTCGAAAAAATGGGCGATGATCCTTCCCAGCTCGGCAAGGGACTTGCATTTGCTCTTATCACTACGCTGTATGGAATTCTTTTGGCGCAGCTGCTGCTGAAACCGGCGGCGGAAAAATCGAAGCAAAAACAGGAAATTTTACGTTTCAGAAATCTTCTTGTTACGGAAGGATTGGTAATGTTGGGCGAGAATCAGGATTCGATGACAATTCAAGATATGATGAACAGCTTTCTCGATCCCGAATATCACTTTTCCGTTATTAACAGAGATAGACAATGAGCCCGATTCTTCATATAGATAAAGATGCCCTCGAAAGTCTCGTTGCAAAAAAAGTTGAAGAAAAATTAAAAGAAAAAGTAAAGGACGAGAGACAAAAGAGAATCCTTGAGGAAAGAAAACGAGAGGCTCTCGAAAAGGAGCTTTCAAAAAAGAACAAGCAATTACGTCATGCATCCGAGCCGAAGTTTTTTTATAAAACCAAACTAAATCTCGACGCCGGCGGCGGCGATGAATGGATGATGACTTATTCCGATGTTATTACATTGATGCTTACACTTTTTGTGCTTCTTTTTTCATTATCAAAAATAGATTTATCGAAGTTTGAACAAGTTAAACAATCGATAGATAAAGATTTAATTAAAACCGAACAGGTAAGCACATCTTCCTTTACGGTACTAAAAAATAAGATGACATCAATATTTGACGAGTTTCATATCCTGGATAAAGTCGGGGTTAAGTTAGGACCGAAAGGGTTGAAAATCAGACTTTCGAATAACGCAATGTTCGCTCTCGGATCTGCAAAAATAAAACCTCAAATGTTACCGATATTAAAAAAAGTTGCGGAGTCAATAAAAAATTCCGGTTTTAGAGATTACGTAATTGAAGTTGACGGACATACCGATAATATTCCCGTTCGTAACTCTAAAATTTATCCCTCCAATTGGGAGCTTTCGGCAAATCGCGCAACTAATGTTGTTAAGTATTTTATTTCTCTCGGCATTCCTCCCGGTAGATTAAGAGCCGCCGGTTACGCCGATTCCCGTCCTCTTGTCCCGAATACGGATGCACGAGGAAATCCCATTCCGGAAAACCAGGCGAAAAACAGAAGAGTTGAAATTTTGGTGGAAAGAATGTAATCCTTATTTTTAAAATCCAAAAGAAAAAGGGTTGTTTTATTATGAAAAGAAAAAATCTTTTTTACAACGATTTTGATTATGAAAGATCAGAACATAGTGAAAGACAGCAAGATTATCGCACCCCTTTTCAGATAGATAGAGACAGAGTAATTCATTCCTCCGAGTTTAGAAGGCTTCAGGGAAAAACGCAGGTTTTTCTATCCGGCGAATATGATTACTACCGTACGCGTTTAACGCATTCGATTGAAGTTGCGCAGGTCGGGCGCTCAATTTGCAGTTATCTTAACACGCACGAAAACACTCCTTTTAACGAAGAATATTTTATCGATGAGGATTTGGTTGAAGCCGCTTGCTTGGCGCATGATTTGGGGCATCCTCCTTTCGGACACGCCGGCGAAAGAATATTAAACGAGTTGATGAAAGACTTCGGCGGCTTTGAAGGCAATGCGCAGACACTCCGTTTGATTACCGAAATTTTTTATCGTATCGGCGATCACAGACGCGGAATGAAACCTACACGCGCATTTTTGGATTCTATCTTAAAATATAAAATCCCTTATTCGGAATTTGAGAAACCTGAAAATCATTTTATTTATGATGACCAAAAAAAATATATTGATTTTGTTTTCGGAGAGAAAGAAATTGATCCGAGATTAACCGGCGGTAAAAAAATGAACAATTTTCGCAGTATTGAATGTCAAATAATGGATTGGGCGGACGATACTTCTTATGCGATAAATGACATTGCCGATAGCATTGCCGGAAAATTTATGACAATTAAAAATATTGAAAAATGGGCGCAGGATAATTCCGATGAGCTGGGACTCGGATTGCTTGAGCTGAATGCAATTGAAAAAATAATTACATGGATACGGGACGGAGTTTTTAAGTCAAAATTAGGCTCGGAAATTGGAGATTTTATTCATGCAATATCAATCCGAGAACGGAAAACATTTATGGATGATAAAACGAATCGCTACAAATATGAACTTGTGATCGATAGAGACGTTCAAAAATTAGCCGGACTATATAAGCAAATATCGGTGGATATTGTGTTCCGTTCTCCTCAAATTTTTCAGATGGAATTTAAGGGCAATCATATTCTGCGCTCGATTTTTAACGCATTAAGCGATAATTACGTGGAAAAAGTTAAATCGCCGCGGCTGCTTCCGGAGTTTACC
>CAYLYR010000101.1:0-8003 GCA_964387835.1 uncultured Melioribacter sp. | reverse complement strand
TGAAGGGAGAAATCTTTTCAGTTCAAAGTTTGTAAAGGTCGTGTCATTGCGAGGGGACGAAGTCCCGAAGCAATCTCCGGAGTAAATTATTCAGGAGATTTCCCGACTCACTTCGTTAGTCGGGATCCCTACGTTCGCTCGCAATGACGGTGTTTTCGGAGATTCCTTCGCCGCCGTCGCGTCGGGAAGTCTCGCAATGACAAAATTTAGAATTTAGAATTGAACAGATTTCTCGCCGCTCCGCTCATCGGAATAACAAGATAACTAATCCTTTGCTTTTAAACCTCGGAGGTTTGTCAAACCTCCGAGGTTTGGCTTAGAAACGAAGTAGAGGGAGAAATCTTAAAGAGAATGCTTTGTAAATAAATTCGGTATAAAGATTTCTTATCGCTCCGTTCATTGCAATAAAAGTTTTTTTTGTTTTGCAAAATATACTTTGCAAAAAGTTTAACTTTTTGCACTTTTCAAATAAAAATCTAAAAAATGTATATAAAACGAAAAATCTTTCCCGATTTGCACAAACATCTTTCTAAAAAACAAATTACCGTCATTACCGGAATGCGAAGGACGGGAAAAACCACGCTGCTTAAGCATTTAATGAGCGTACTTAAAACCAAGAACAAACTCTATTTGGATTTGGAACGTCTCGATACTCGACAGCTTTTTAACGAAAAAAATTATGACAATATTATGCGAGCCTTAAAAACATTAGGCTTAGATACAAACAAAAAAATTTATTTGTTTATTGATGAAATTCAACTTGCTCCTAATATTGTTAGTGTCATCAAATATCTCTACGATAATTACTCCGTTAAATTTGTTCTGTCCGGTTCAAGTTCGTATTACCTTAAAAATATGTTTACAGAATCTCTTTCCGGAAGGAAGAAGGTTTTCACACTTAAAACATTAACTTTTAATGAGTTTTTGAGGTTCAAAGGAATTAATCCGACTACGCCGAAATTTCCATTCGAAAAATTTTCACAGTACAAATACGAACAGTTAAAGCACTACTATTCCGAATACATCGAATTCGGAGGCTTTCCCGAAATAGCGCTAACGGATTCGAATGAAGAGAAAACGGATTTACTTAATGATATTGTACATTCTTATATTTATTTTGATTTGAAATCCATTACGGACATTAGGAAAATTGAAAACATAGAGAAATTATTAAAGCTCCTTTCTTCAAGAATAGGTTCAAAGCTTGTTATCAATAAAATTTCTTCACTTACAAAAATTTCCCGCGAAACGTTAAATAATTATCTTCGATTTCTTGAGGATACTTTTGTTGTAAAAAGGATAAACGTTTTTGCTAAAAATCCTAATCGTGAAATCACCAAAACGCAAAAGCTATATTTTACGGATAACGGAATACTTAAAATTTTCGGATTGGCGAGTTCCGGCGCTTTATTCGAGAACTCAATTTTCAACCAACTTTCACATTACGGTGATTTACAATATTATTCACGTAAGGATGGTAAGGGAATTGATTTTTTACTAAACGATTGGGCTTTTGAAGTAAAAGAAAATCCCGATATTTACGATTTAAAAAATTTGAAACGTATTTCTAAAAAAATAGGAATTGAGAACTACGCCCTTGTTGGGAAATACCGCATTGAAACTTTTGACGATTACATTTGGGGCGGAAGTATTTGAAAATAGGAAGCTGTTCCTACTTTGAAGGAAAAACACTTCACTATTCGCGGCTGAGCGCTTTTAAACTTTCAACTTTATGAGCTTAATATTTCATTTGCAAGAGGAGATAATTCGGCATCCGGGAAATTGTTTTTTAGGAAAATTATCTTTTCTTTGGCGGCTTGCTTTTCATTCAATTGAAAATGGACATAAGCAAGATTTGTGTAGAGATAGATAAAATCATTTGTGAAATTCTCCTTCAAACATAATTCGTAATACTCGTAAAAATACTTTTTAGCAAGATTAAAATCGTGCAGCATAAAATATTTATCCCCCATCGAGAAAAAATAATTCCTTTCGTTTCCATCGCCGTGTTTAAGAAATTTAAAAGGTCCGCTCGGCAATTCAACTAATTTTAATCCGAGGGAAAATATTATGTTTGAAAAAATTCTTTCACCGAGGTTTGCTCCCGCTTTATCCGAAGATAATTTTTCAGGAAGCGGAAAAGTCTTTAATTTTCGTATTGCCTTTGCATTAAAAATTCCGCTCATGCCGTGCAGATAATCGACATAATTATAACCGATTAGTTTTGAAATCCCCAGCTCTTCATATAATTGTTCGGATTTGATTATCGGTTGATTATATAATACATTTCCCAAAATATCGACTTCGGGATTCTTTAAGATTAGTTCCAAAATTCTATCTAACCAAGAATCGTCCTCAAACCAATGGTCGTCGTGGAGAATAATGGTATTATTGTAAACGGGAATTAGTTGAAGAAAGTGGCGCATTGCCGCAACATCGTAACCGGAATTTTCCCTGAGGAAAAAATATTCGGGAACGAACTCTTTGTAAAATTTAATACCGTCGGAATCGTAACCGTTAAAAACGACAGCCAAATCAAATTCCGTTCGACGTTTTCTCAATTTTTTATCAAAACCCCATTTTGATAATTTCCCCCAAGTTTTTTCCGAGGAGATAACGGCAATTAAAATATCACGCATTGTTGCTCCGGTTTCATTACACAAAATTAATAACGAAAAAGCGACGAATAATCCGAGACGAAAATGAAATTGGAATTACTTTACCTTAAGGACGAGAAGCTATTTCTTCGGTTTGACAAAGCAATTCATTTATTAAAAAAAAGCCCTATTAATTAGGGCTTGAGCTTTTGAATATCCAATCATCCCCTTAATGAACGTGACCGTGAGAAATCTCTTCATCGGTTGCATTGCGAATATCCATCACTTCAACATCGAAAGTTAATCGTACGCCTGCCAAATCGTGATTGGCATCGATTGTTATTTTCTCTTCGCCGATATTCGTAACGGTTACAACATAAGTCGATCCGTCGGGAGCTTGCGCATTAAACTGCATTCCGGGCTGAATATCTTCAACGCCTTGAAATGCTTCGCGGGGAACTTCCTGAACAAGGTCTTCTCTTCTTTCGCCGTAAGCCTCAGCCGGTTCAATAACCACATGCAGCTTATCTCCCACTTTCTTTCCGAGCAATTCCTTTTCAAGTCCTTCAATTAAGTTTTTGTTTCCGTGTAAATATTTCAAGGGATTTTTCCCTACGGATGTGTCGAGAACTTGTCCGTCGTCGTTTGTTAAAGTGTAATGTATTGTAACCACTTTGTTTTTTTCTACTTCCATTATTTCTCCTTTGAACAGCGCTTATTTGTAAGCGTTTCCTTTTATGTTTTGTATTTCAGTTAATAATCTCGGGAATACTTCTCCCGACTTCCCCAATAGCGTAATGTCGGCTATTCTGCTTAAATCGGTCGGATTAATATTTATTTCAACGATAAACGAGCCTGCCCGTTTGGCGGTTTCGGGAATTGAAGCGGCAGGATAAACCAAGGCGGAAGTTCCTACAACAAAACAAATATCGCAGCTTGAGGCTTTAATATTTGCATGCTGAAAAACTTTATGCGGTAACTCTTCGCCAAACCAAACTATATCCGGTCTGATAAAACCACCGCATTCATCACAAATAGGAACGTTATTCGTATCTTTAAAAGTAATAAAATCAAATCTTTTTCCACAATCGGAGCAAAAGTTTTTTTCAATATTCCCGTGAAGTTCCAAAACGGTTCCGCTTCCCGCGCGATTATGAAGATTATCTACATTCTGAGTAACAACGGTAACCGACTCATAAATTTTCTCAAATTCCCTGATAGCGATATGCCCTGCATTAGGTTCGGCATTCCTTACTTTATTTCTCCGATATTCATACCACTGCCAAACAATATTAGGATTACGTTCAAACGCTTCCGGTGTTGCCAAATCTTCAGCTTTGTATTTATTCCACAGTCCCCCTGCCCCGCGGAAAGTTTCAATTCCGCTCTCGGCTGAAATTCCCGCGCCGGTAAAAAACAAAATATTGTGAGCCGATAAAAGTCTCTTTATCAGCTCATTCGGAAAATTCATTTACAGTTCTTCGTTAACTTCCTTAAGCAATTTTTTTGCTTCTTCTTTCAGTTTCGGATCGTCAACGTCTTTATTCGGAATAGTCAAAGCCTTTTCAAGAAGCTCTTTTGCTTTCGAGTAATTGTCGTTACGCATTTCGGCTCTTGCGTAATCAACATAAAACATAACAAAATTCGGATATAAATCGATTGCCTTCTGATATTCTTTGAGAGCAATTTCCAAGTCCGCCCATCCAAGTCCGAGTATGGAACGCGCAGGTTTCCACTTTTCGCTTACTTTTGCATGCGTTCTTCCAAGTACGTAATGAGCAACAGCCTGTGTGTAATTACCGCCGTTTCCGAGCTGAATAGCTTTTTTCAAATCGGCGCGAGCTGCATTTACTATTCCCCCTACGGAAAAAACACCTTTCGATAAAGCTATTTTCCCATTGGCTATTGCGCGGCGCAAATATGTTACCGCTTGGTCGGGACCTGCTTTTACAGCTTCATCAGCTAATTTAAACGCTTTTTCGTAAACGGCTTCCCGTTTGTCGTCATCTTTAACGGCATTCCCTATGTAAACATTTTCGCGGCTTAATCTCCATAAAACTTTCCAGTTATTAGGGAATTTTTGGTTAGCTTTTTTTAGAACGGAAACCGCTTCTGAAAACTTGAATGCATCGCTCAGTGAATCGGCTTTTGCAAGATAGGATTCCAAATCCTGAGCAAAATTAACCGATGAGAAAAATCCTACTATTAAGGCTGTTAAAAATAATGAAGTTACTTTTTTCATTATTACTCCTCTTTTTTATTGTTGGGAATATATAAGTCTGTTTCGGCAAGCCGGATAAAGTTTGTCCAAGATGCGGAACCGCCCGACTGAGAATTAATAACATTTTTATATGCGTTTGCTTTGGCGCTAAGTTCATCGGAATGGTAAAGTATAATCGCTTCAAGCATTTTAGGAACAACGGGCGAAGCAAATTCCAATTTCCCCTGATGACTTAAAATTAGGTGTTCAATCTGGTTTTTCAAATCCTCCGGAAAGTCGGGAATTTTTTCAATCGCCTTTTCCGCTTCCATCGCGGCTATTACAATATGCCCGAGAAGTTTTCCCTTATCCGTGTAGCCGAAATCGGCGGAGTCGGAAAGCTCTTCTGTTTTCCCGAAATCGTGCAGCAGCGCTCCGCTGATAAGCAAATCGCGATTTACTTCCTTATGAAAAGAGGCGGTTAATTCGCAGAGTTTAACAATTTCGAGCGTGTGCTCCAGAAGTCCGTGTATATAAGCATGATGCCAAGCCTTTCCGGCAGGAACATTGGCGAACTTCTCTAACTTATCACCTGAAAAAATTAGATTGAGTAATTTATTCAGATATGGATTTTTAACCGAGCGGATAACTTCCTCAAGCTCGAGCTTCATCTCGTCAAAATTTCTTTCGGAGACTTTATAAAATTGCGATACATCAACATTGTCCTCATCAACGGCTTTGCGGATTCTCTCGATTGCAAGCTGCTTTTTCCCCTGATACTCCGAAACCTTTCCCTGAATTTTAATAATATCGCCGGCGCTGAATTTGTGTTTTTCTCTATTAAAATCCCACAACTTTGCGTTAATACTTCCGCTGTTATCGGAAAGCGTCATATCAAGATATGTTTTCCCGTTGCGTGTTGTTTTTTCGGTTAAACTTCCGATAAGATAAAAATCGGTTACCGTTTGATTGGTTGTTAATGTTTTAATCTTCGGCATATCATATTGCCTTTAATATTTCAATATCTTTAACGGGAAGCTTGGCAACAACGCTTCGGTTCAAAATATCGAGAGAAACGGCGACATACTTTTCATCATTTTCCGGTGAATAAATCACTCCTTCAATTCCGGTAAAAGGTCCGTCGGTTATTTTAATGCGCGCGCCTTTTTTTATTCCTTCAACAATTTTAACTTCTTCATTCCCCTCAAGCATTTTGCGAACGCCGTCAATTTGCCAATCGGGAACGTGCGCGGGCTTTCCGTTATAGAACAGAGTTGTTACAATCGATTTACTTTGAAGTATCCGCAGCCTTTCCGCTTCATTACAATAGGCAAAAATGTAACTCTTAAAAAGCGGCTCGGTTACCCGTTTTTTCCGGTCGCTCCACTTTTTCAAAACGGTTATCACGGGAAGATAAACCTCAATGCCCATGTGAAGAATGTCCGTTCGCGCCGTAAATTCGTGCCTCGGACGAGTATAAAAAGCAAGCCAATATTTGTTAAAAACTTCTTCTCTCATAATCCCCTATCCAAAATTATTTATTTCTTCAATTAAAATTTCTTTTTTTATCGGTTTTGATAATAGCGAGAACACGCCTAAATTACTATATTTTTCTTTGGTATTTTCATCATTGTCCCCCGTAATTACAATGACGGGAATATTTTTAAGAAGCGAATTTTTCTGAAAAACCTCAATCATCTGAGCGCCGTTCATCAGGGGCATATCGTTATCGGTAATAATCATTGAGGGAATTTTTTCATTTGTTAAATTCAAAGCCTCAAATCCGTTTTCCGCTTCCATTATTTCGGAATCGGGAAATTCCGCAATGATAAAACTTTTGTAGAGCTTCAATGTTTGCGGGTCGTCTTCAACTATCAAAAATATTTGTTTGGCTTCGGGAATTGTAAAGTGGAATTCGCTTCCTTGCCCCGGTTCGGAATAAAACCAAATTTCTCCGTTGTGTTTTTCCACAATTTCCTTAACAAGCATTAATCCGAGACCGCTTCCCTTTTCGCCGTTTGTACCGTCGGTTGAAAATTTTTCTTCCAACTTAAAGAGCTTGTTTTTGTCTTTTTCCTTAATCCCGATTCCTTCATCCTTAACAACAAGCTCAACCATATTCTTACCGAACTTAGAGGCGGAGACCGTAACCGATTTTTCAGACGGAGTGAACTTGATTGCATTGTTAACTAAATTTGAAATAACACGTTCGATTAACTTTGCATCTGCGAAGAAGAAAATATCATCGGGAATTTCAGAAATAATTTCAACTCCTTTGCGAACAGCCAAACCGGTCAAAGCGGAAACAGCATTTGAGACCGCCATCCTCACATTAAGCCGCATCGGCTCGATTACTATTTTGCCCAATTGAAGTCGCGACCAATCCAGCAAATGATTAACCAATTCCAACTGTGTTTCCGAAGCCTTGTGAATGTAGCGTAAATATTCTTCCTTTTCCTCTTTGGGTAAATTCGGCTCGTTGAGTAAAATCTCGGCGAAACCGAGAAGGCTGGTAAAGGGAGAACGCAAATCGTGAGAAACAATAGAGATAAATTTATCCTTGGCGTTATTTAAATATTCTATTTTGGAATATTTATCAAGCAAATCTTTTTCGCGTTCCATATAAATGGAAACATCTCTCAGTAAACGTTCGTACCAAATTTTTTCGCCGGAAGTATGAACCTTAATGTTTTCCTCAATCCACACAATCTTTTGTGTCTTATGGATAATTCTGAACGTATGAAAAACAGTATCTTCAGGAGCACTACGTGTAATATCATAATAAGTTTTCTTGTAGCTGTCCAAATCATCTTCATGTATTATCGATAAAATTCCCCCCGGTACGGTGTTTAACTCATCGGGAGAGTAACCGGTAACCTTCATTACGGCGCCGTAAAATTTTTCGGGTTCTTCTCTTGAATTATTTGAAATCATCATAAAAAAATCATCGAAATAGCCGGAACGTTTCTCGAAAAACTTTTCCAAAACAAACTCCTCGTTTGAAGTAAAGTCGGGAACAGTTTCAGCCGGATGATTACTATTGCTGCCTTCCATAATTTTACCGATTACCTAAAAGAAAATATTATAGATTTATTTCATTTTAAAATATTAATATAATCAATTGAATTTACTCTGCAAACCACACAATCACATGACTAAATAATATCTTGATTTACTGCGCAAGACGATATATTCTGTCATTGCGA
>CAYLYR010000100.1:0-8003 GCA_964387835.1 uncultured Melioribacter sp. | reverse complement strand
TACCGGCGAGGGTAAAACTCTTGTCGCTACTTTTCCTCTTTACTTAAATGCGCTAACCGGACGCGGAGTTCACCTCGTAACTGTAAACGATTATTTGGCAAAGCGCGATAGTGAATGGATGGGCGAGATATTTAAGTTTCACGGCTTGACGGTAGGGTGTATCTTAAACACGATGTCGCCGGAGGAAAGGAAAAAAGTTTACAACATGGATATTGCATACGGAACGAATAATGAATTCGGTTTCGATTATCTCCGCGACAACATGGCAATTGACAAAGAAAACAGGGTCCAACGCATTCATAATTATGTGATTGTCGATGAGGTTGACTCGGTTTTAATTGACGAAGCCCGAACTCCTCTTATTATTTCCGGTCCGGTTGAAAGCGACGACCAGCGCTTTTTCGATATGAAACCGCGTGTTGAGCGTCTTGTGAAAAAACAGCAAAAATTTGTTGCCGAAATTGTTCAAAAAGCCGAACAGCTTCTTCAAACCGGAGATGCTAAAGATAAAAAAGAAGCCGGCGTTCTTTTGCTTCGCGCCCATAGAGGTTTTCCGAAAAACAAAAAGTTAGGGAAGCTTTTATCGGAACCGGAATACAAAAAACTTTTGCAGCAGACCGAGTTGGAGTATCTTAGGGAAAAAGGAAAATATATGCACATCATCGATGACGAGCTTTATTACGCTATCGATGAAAAACTTAATACTATCGATCTCACCGAAAAAGGAAGAGATGAATTGGCTACCGGTTCGTCCGAAGGGAAAGATTTCTTTGTTCTTCCCGATCTCGGTGAAGAAATAAGCGTTTTGGAGAACGACGAATCTATTTCCGAAGAAGAAAAACGGAAGAAAAAAGATGCGCTTTACAAACTTTATAGTGAAAGAAGCGATACGATTCACACGATAAATCAATTGCTCCGAGCTTATACGCTTTTTGTGCGCGATGACGAATATGTTGTTACCGAAGATGGAAAGATTGCAATCGTCGATGAATTTACCGGACGCGTATTGCCGGGGCGCCGTTACTCCGACGGCTTACACCAAGCAATAGAAGCTAAGGAAAATGTAAAAGTAGAAAAAGATACGCAGACACTCGCAACAATTACGCTGCAGAACTACTTCCGCCTCTACAAAAAATTATCCGGTATGACCGGAACGGCGGAAACAGAAGAAGGCGAGTTTTGGGAAATATATAAACTTGAAGTTGTTGTAATTCCTACAAACAAACCGATTGCCCGCGTGGACGAAGAAGATGCTATTTACAGGACAAAACGGGAAAAATATGCGGCGGTAATTAATAAAATAAAAGAGCTGAAAACCGCCGGTCGTCCTGTTCTTGTGGGAACTACAAGCGTGGACGTTTCCGAAACGTTAAGCAGAATGTTGAAGAGGCAGGGAATTCAGCATAACGTATTGAATGCAAAGCAGCACAAACGAGAAGCTGAAATTGTAGCTTATGCCGGTCAGCCCGGAGCCGTTACAATTGCAACGAACATGGCGGGACGCGGTACGGATATTAAATTAGGTCCCGGCGTTGTTGAAAAAGGGGGACTTTATATACTCGGCACCGAAAGACATGAATCTCGTCGTATTGACAGACAGCTTCGCGGACGCGCCGGACGACAGGGTGATCCCGGAACGAGTAAGTTTTTTATCTCACTCGAAGATGATTTGATGCGCCTTTTCGGAAGCGACAGAATCACAAACGTAATGGGGAAGCTCGGTCTTGAAGAAGGTGAAGCGATTGAGCATTCCATGATTACGAAGTCCGTTGAACGTGCGCAGAAGAAAGTTGAGGAAAACAACTTCGCGATAAGAAAAAGACTTCTCGAATATGACGACGTTATGAATCAGCAAAGAGAAGTAATTTATTCCCGCCGTAAAAAAGCTCTTGAAGGAGAAAGATTAAAAGATGAAATTTTCGAACATCTCGAAGATTACGTTGATGATTTATTAGACGACTATTTGGAAAACGGCGAAGTTGAAAAAATCCACGAAGCCCTTTTGCAGCATTTGCTTATCGACGTAAAAATTTCTCCTGACGAAATAGAAACATTGAAACATGAAGGCGCAAAAGAAAGAATAATGGATGCCGCACGCAAGTTTTATAAAGATAAAGAAGAAATGCTCGGCTCCGAACTCCTTGCGCGCATCGAGAGATATGCCGTTTTAAGCGTGATTGACGAAAAGTGGAAAGAGCATCTCCGCGAAATGGACGATTTGAAAGAAGGAATCGGACTGAGAGCATACGGACAAAAAGACCCTTTGCTTGAGTACAAAGGTGAAGCATTTAATCTTTTTGTAGATTTGCTTAAGACAATCAGAGATGAAACAATTTCACTTACCTTCAAGCTTTTCCCCCACGAACCCGAGGAAGTTCAGCAGAAGAGAAAAAAATCGAGCCGCAGTATTACCGTGCGCAAAGAAAGCGCCGATAATATGGGAATCCGTTCGGCGGGACAAAAAGACGAAGGCGCACAAAGAGGTAAGCAGCAGCCTGTTGTAAGAGTGGAAAAGAAAATCGGACGCAACGATCCCTGCTGGTGCGGAAGCGGTAAGAAGTATAAAAATTGTCACGGAAAAAACGCATAAGGAGAATCCGATATGAAAAAGATTGAAGCTATTATTCGACCATTTAAATTGGACGAAGTAAAAGAATTGCTTCTTGAAGAAGGGATTAAAGGTATGACAATTACCGAAGTGCGCGGCTACGGCAGACAGAAAGGGCACACGGAAACTTATCGCGGGAGCGAATATCAAATTGAATTTGTTCCGAAGATTAAATTAGAGGTTGTGGTTCAGGATGAAAAAGTCGATTTGGTTATAGATTCTATTTTATCCGTAGCGAGAACGGGACAAGTGGGAGACGGAAAAATATTTGTTTCGCCGGTTGAGGAAGCCGTTAGAATCAGGACGGAAGAATCGGGCACTGCAGCGCTTCAGTAAAAAAGTGAATATGCGTAGAAACATATCGATTTTTCTTCTTGTCGCTTTGTTGGGCGGATGCAGCATGTGGGATAACTTTGTTACTTATTTCAATACGTTTTACAACGCTCAACGCGATTACAATTTAGGACTGGAATCTATAAAAAAAGATAAACCCGATCCCTTTGAATTTAAATTCAAAAAAATTCCTAACGACGCGCGAAAGTTGTTCATGAATGTAATTGCAAATCTTTCCGATATTCTGCAGCATCATCCCAATTCCAAATATGCCAATCCTTCCCTTTTGATGTTGGGAAAAGTTTTTTATTACGAGAAACAATTTCCAAAAGCCGAAAGGAAGTTCAGAGAACTTGCCTCCAAAGGAAAGACGGAATATTATCTTGAGAACTTACTTTGGACGGCAAAAACCGATTTGCAGATGCGCAAATTTGATGACGGACTTAAAATATTACAAATAGTAAAGCAGAAGGCTTCGGAAGAAGAAAACATTGATTTGCTTACCGATGCATATTTTACGGAAATTGCTTTTTTCATTTTTCGAGATCGTTACGAGGATGCAATTGCCGACGCTAAAGCAATGTTTAACGTTACCGATAACGATAAAACCAAGGCGCTGCTTGCTTATGAAATAGGCAGCCTTTATAAAAAAATTGGTCGGTACGATAAAGCCTCCGTTTGGTTTGCGCGTGTTTTGGATTATTCCCCCGACTTTGAAACCGAGTTCCGCAGTAAGTTGGAATATGCAAAAATGAAGAGAGAGCTGGGCGATTACGACAAGAGCGAAGAACTGCTTCTATCATTACGCGACGAAGATAAATTTTCCGATTACAACGATGAAATAGAGGAGGAATTAGGCTTGCTCTATTTTAAGATGGGGGAAATAGGTGAAGCGATTTATCAATTTACTCAAGTTGATTCGCTTTACAAAGCCAAACCGACCGGCGGCGAAGCAAAATTTATGCTCGGACAAATAATGGATAACATCTATCATAATTATGATAGCGCTTACACTTACTATCAGGGCGTGGGAAAATCGAAAGCTCCCGATTCGTTAAAACTTGCGACTCGGAAACGTCTGAATTTGATAGATACATATTTTAAGACTTCTAAATTACAACGGAAATATTTTAAACAATATCTTTACGCCAGCGATTCTTCCGCTTTTACAAAGGACTCGCTCAATTATGAAAATTATCTTTTGCTGAACAGTAAAGAAAACAAACCGGATTCTTTAAATAAAGCCGATTCCACCAAGGACAAAACTCTTGCACAAAACTTAACCATTGAAGAACGAATGGCTCTTTTCAAGAAGAAAGAAAAGGAAAATGCCAAGAAGCTTCAAAAACCTGTGCGCCCTAAATTAAGCGCCGACTCATTGAAAACTCTTCTATCCGAAACGTATTTGAGAAAAGGAAATCTCTTTTTCTCGGAGTTGAACGTTATCGATTCGGCTTTTATTTATTATAAAAAAATCATTGATGATTTCGATTCGACTTACTACGACCCGGACGCTTTTTTTAATCTCGGCGCTTATTACAGAGTTGTAGCCGATACGGCAAAAGGGGATAGTCTTTTTCGTTATGTTGTGAAAAAATATCCTTTCAGTCCTTATGCGGAGATTGCGGCAAAAAAATTAGGGATTATCAGAAAAGTAACAAACAATGATCCGGCGCAAAGAGCTTACTTGAAGGCGGAAGCTATGATGGATAGCTCTCAATATTCATCGGCGCTCCGGTTGCTGAAAGAAATTCCCAAAAAATATCCGAAATCTCCGATTGTGCCCCAGTCTCTTTATACAGTGGGATGGATTTACGAAAACATCTCTTTTAATTCTGATTCCGCTTACGCCTATTATAAAAGGCTAACGCGTGATTTTAAGACAACGGAATATGCGCGCGCGGCAAATCCGAAGGTGCGCGCTTGGGAAAATAAAATAAGGGAAGAGGAGAAAAAGCTAAAGGCGCGGGAAGATTCAATTAAGATTGCGGCTCGAAAAGATTCCATGAAAGCTGTAAACTCAGTGAGTGTAAAATCCCAGAAGAAAAAAGACGATAATCAAAATAAAACTCTTAAGCAGCCGGACAATAGGAAAAAGGGAAAAGGGATTAAAGAGAAATCCGTTCAATCTCCGGTAAATAACAGCGTCAAAAACAAATCTGCTTTGCCCGACTCAACCGCACATTTGCAGCAGCCGAAAAAGAAAGCTCCGAACAAGAAAAAACCGTAAGAGTATTTCGATGGAAATCGAAAAGTTAATTAAAATTATTTCCGGAGGAGAAAATTTAAACGTAGAGTTTAAAGAGAAATTCCCCGGCTATGAGAAAACAGCAAAAGAGATGATTGCCTTTGCGAATACAGGCGGGGGAATTTTAATTTTCGGCGTTAGAGATAACCGAAAAATTTTAGGAATAGCGAGTGAAAAGGAAATAGCTGAACTCGTTAAAGAGTCTGCCGAAAAATTTTGTAATCCTCCCGTGAAATATGAAATCTCTTTTCCCGAAATAAAAAATAAATTGCTGGTGCTTGTTAAAATTAAATCCTCACCGAAAAAGCCGCACAGAATAGAAGACTACAAGAATAAGCTGGACTTAAACACCGCAGCCGTTTATATCAGAATAAACGATAAGAGCGTTCCCGCAGGAAAAGAAATGATTAAACTCATGCTTCTGCAAGCCGAAGATAATCCGTTAAAAAAATATGAATTTGGAAAAAACGAGAAGGCTGTCTTTAACTACCTTTCATCTAACGAAACAATAGATGCAAAAACATTGAGCAAATTTGCAAATATCTCGATGAGGCGGGCTTCGCGGACATTAATAAATTTAGTCCGTGCAAATTTACTTTTGATTCACACAAAAGATAACGGAGAAAACTTTTTCTCGGAAAAGTAAGTCGGCTATTTAACCGGAAAAGCTCCGAAGTAAACTGTGTTTCCCGATGGAAATTCGGAACCGCTTGCCGGTTCTTTTGTCATTCGGAACATTTCGATTTCCTCGAAAGGAATGTGCGGGATTTTATTCAGCGGATAAAATTTTTCCTCTTTTTTCGGATGAAAAATTCCCACCGAATATGATTGTCCTTTGCTGATTAACCAAAGCTGAAGTGATTCTTTATCGCTAACTTTCGGTATTTTCAAAAATTGCAAAACGCCGGTTCTATTGGAAGGAGAAAGAAGAACGCGCGCATCATAACCGCCTTGGTCTTCGGTGCCGGCGAGAGGGACAACTATTAAATCTTTCTGATTAAACGATTCTATTAACGGAAGATTGGAGGAAATGAAATCATTTTTTGCCGATACTTCGGTTTGCAATACGGTTTTTTCTTTTTGCAGAGATGCAACTTTTTCAGAAAGATTTGATTTTGTTGAAAAATACAGAATCAGTAAGATGATAGCCAATAAAATAGATGCCGCCGTAACAATTTTAGCCGTTCGGGAATTAAGGAACGAATCTCGGCTCTCCTCGCACTCTTCAACGGGAATTGTAATTTCTCCCCCTTCAATTTCTTTTTCGTCCGGTGGAACTATCATTGTAGAGCGAATTGTTTTTTTAATTGTAACGTGTGAATAAGGTTCGGAATCTTCTTCCCGCGGAACCGTTACTTTTTCCTTTTTTCGTTTTTCCGTCTTAGGCGCAAAAATCGGCTCTTCCTCTGGAGATTCATCTTTCTCTTCATCGGAAACTTCATCTTCCTTAAAAGTACTTTTTACCGTAACCTTGCTTTTCGGGGCTTCGTCTATTTCGTCCGAAGGAGTTTTTTCATCGCCATCCGATTCTATTTTCGGCAGAGATTCTTCGGGTTTAACATCTTCAATTTCTTTTTTCTTCTTCTTTGAAGCGCTTTTGAATGAAACTTCTTCCGGGACTTGAATTTCAATATCTTCCGGGGTTGATTCGTTTACTGCTTCTTTCTTTTTACTTTCTAAGATTTCCCGAAGATGCGCTTTTTTTGTTTTGGTAATAACTTTTTGGGGCGCTTCGTTATCGGGTATTTGCTGAAAAATTTTGTTTTGAAGCGATGCCGGAGGATTCTCATCTTCCAGAATGATAGGAATCAAAGCCGCAACATTCTGCAACTCCCCTAATTCATCACTGTTTATTTCGCCGCCGCTATCAATATAATCAAGAAATTGAACAAGATTGGCGTTGTCCAAGCAGCCGGTAACATAGGCGGTCATCATTTCTTTTAAAGTTTCAGCCATTCTTATTCCATCAACAAATTTTCTCTTAATTTATAAACCGCATTCTTAATTTTAACGCGAACGGTTTCAACCGGAATGTTCAGCTTTCCTGCAATTTCATCCAAAGTGTAGCCGTCATAGTAAGCAAGGTGTAAAACATATTTTTGGGCATCGGTTAGTTTTTCCAACGCTTCTTCAAAATTAGGTTTTATCTTTTGAGCTAAATCCAAAGTAATGGAATCAATGCCTTCGGCAAGACGAGGTAAAATAAATCTGTTTTCGTAATCGTCATCGTAATATTGCGAAGCGGAAAGAGAGTTGCGTCCGCGGCGGGCGCTATCTACGGCTCTGTTTCTTGCAAGAGTAATAATCCAAGTGTAAGGGTCATCGGGTTGCAACGCATATTTGGGCGCCTTATTCCAAATTATAAGAAATACTTCTTCAAGGAGACTTTCAGCAATTGCCTGCTCGCCAACAATTTTTTGGATTAACGGAAAAAGCAACTTAGCGTATCTCCGGTAAATTTCCACTAAAGCCGTTTTGTCGCGCTTAACAACCAGCGTCATTAATTCGGAATCCGTTAATGAAGAATATGCGTTCAACTTAGCTCGGTTTTATTGTAAAAATTATAAAATAGAATCTTAATCTTTTAATGTAAAATTAAAGATACAAAAAATCAATTAATTGTTCTCTATTCGGAAATAAAAAGGCTAAATGATTTTTTGGTATGCCGGGAAAAATGATGAGGCTCAAAGATAAAAGAGACAAGAAAAAAGTAAAAAGAGAAAAGTTGAAAAAATCCGGTCATTACGAGGGATGAAGCAAAGCGGAATAACGAAGAAACTAAAAACAATAAAAAGACTGTCATTGCGAGACTCC
>CAYLYR010000099.1:0-8175 GCA_964387835.1 uncultured Melioribacter sp. | reverse complement strand
CCGTTCGAGCCCATTTCATATTTTAACGCAGCTGCAAAGTGAGTAGGATTAGTAATAACAACGTCTGCCGTCGGAACATCTGCCATCATTCTGCGCTGTGCCATTTCCATTTGTTTCGACTTAATTCTCCCTTTCGTATGCGGATCGCCTTCCATATTTTTATTTTCTTCCTTCACTTCCTGTTTGGTCATCTTCATATCTTCTTTGAATTTATGTTTCTGATAAACAAAATCCGCAGCTGCAAGCACCAAATAAACCGCCGATATTTGCCACAAAAACGTACTAACGTTTTCAGTCATATAATTCATTATTTCAGGGATTGTTAAGCGAACAAGATTTACGGAATTTAGTATCAAATCGCTCAGCAGCCAATATGAAATCATTCCGACAAAAACGACTTTGATGATACTTTTTATTGCTTCTATTACAGGCTCCACGGAAAAGAACTTGGATTTAAACCCTGTTAACGGATTTAATTTTGAGAACTTCGGCATCAGCGCTTTGGGTGAAAGGCGTACTCCTACTTGGCCAAATCCGACCGCAAGTGCAACTATGACCAAAACAATAAAGAAAGGAGCAAGAACTTTTAGGTAAAATAACATTGCGCTTACTGCGTAAACCTGTAAAAGATCAGTGCTGAGAGTCAACTTGTCCAACGAGCTAAAGATTCCTACTGTCATCCGGGCAATATCCTTGCTAATCATCCCGCGGAAAAGATAGATTATAATTATCCCGAAGAAGAAAATTCCGAGGGAATTAACCTCCATACTCTTAGGCGCTTTTCCTTCACCGCGAGCATCGCCGAGTTTCTTCTCGGTTGGTTGTTCGGTTTTCTCTTGTCCGTCAGCTTCCTTTGCCATCTTTTACTCTTACTATTGCGCCATTATTTTTAAAAGTTCATATAATTTATCTTCATAGCCGGAAAGAATATCTCTAATTGAAAATGCAAATACCGGAATCATCAAAAACATTAGGAATAATCCCAAGCCCAGCTTTAGCGGTAGTAAAACAAAAAAAACTTGAAACGAAGGGCTTACTCTTGATATTATTCCGCTTGCAACGTGCACAAAGAAAAATGCAACGATTAACGGAGAAGCTATTTTTACCGACAGTACAAATATCGCTGCGGAATATTTAATAAATAGCTGCAAAACCGAACCGCTGAAAGTAAACTTACCGAGCGGAATAAATTGGAAGGAATAAACCACACTTTTAATCAGATACTGATGCCCTCCGATAATCAGGAAAATAATCAGTCCGAGAAAAACAAAAAGCACGCCCATAATATTATCCTGATTCTGCGCGCTTGGGTCAAACATATTCGCCATCATCAAGCCGATTTCACGGCTTAACAAATAACCGGCAAGAGACAATGCATAAAAAACAAAATTGAGCATAAAGCCCATTATTAATCCGGTAATTATCTCCTTAATTCCCATTAGAAATAAGAGCATCAAATCATTTTGAAAATTAAAATTTAGTTTGTTCGGAAGCGAGAAAAATGCGATGTAAGTAATTGCAAGAGCTAATAATATTCTTAGATACTTCGGGACAGCTTGATTACTGAAAATAGGAGCTATAAAAAACAAGCTGACAATCCTAAGAAACATCAAAGTTCCGGTTACAAAATCCGAGACCAAAACGTTCATCATTTTACCACGGTTATCATTAAATCAAATACTTCTTTTGTAAAAGCAATCATCTTGTGTGCCATAAAAGGGAGCAATAAAATAAGCACAATTGCCGTGATTACTATTTTAGGGACAAAAGTAAGTGTCATTTCCTGAATTGATGTTGCAGCTTGAAAAATCGAGATTAAAATTCCCACAATTAATCCCGCTCCCAAAACAGGCAGCAAAATTAACAAAACCGTATAAAAAGCATCCGTTAGTAAACTTATGACTAAATCCAAATTCATTGAAAACTCCTAACGAGAGATGAAATAATCAAGTCCCAGCCGTTTACGAGAATAAAGAGAAGAATCTTAAACGGCATTGAAATTAGTGTCGGAGGCAGCATCATCATTCCCATCGACATCAAAATACTCGCTATTATCATGTCCATCATTACAAAAGGAACAAACAGGAAAAACCCGATTACAAAACCGGCTCTTAATTCTCCCACGACAAATGCAGGAATTAACACATACGTGGGCAATTCCTCTCTTGTTGCCGGTTTGTTCATGTGAGCCATTCCAAGGAACAACTCCAAATCTTCATCCCTAACATTCCGGAACATAAATCCCCTTACAGGTTTCATGCCTGCCGTATATGCCGAATCAATTGAGATTTCTTTCGCCATATAAGGTTTAACGGCATCGTCATAAACCTTATTCCACGTCGGAGCCATTATATAAAAAGTTATGAATAACGCTATTCCAGCCAATAGTTGGTTAGGAGGACTTTGCATCGTACCGAGCGCCGTTTTAAGGAAATTAAAAACAATGATTATTCGGAGAAATGATGTCGTCATAATCATAATGGAAGGCGCAAGGGAAAGAACCGTAAGAAGAAGAAGCAATTCCAATGTAGTAGAAACGTTGTCCGTACTTTTTCCGTTGCCTATTGTAATCCCAACATTAGGAAGAGTGATGGTTTGCCCTACTTTTTGTTGTTTGGAAGTCTGAGCAAAATTTTCATTGGCAAATGCGAATAAAAAAAAAGCCGTTAATAATATTAAAATACTTTTTTTCATTTTTTCTTCAAACTCTTCTTTAAGAAATCACCGAATTTCATATTCACATCGCTCGATTGCAGCGAATCGTAATCTTTAATTGCTTCGGCATTTGCTTTATCCAAAAGTGTAATATTTGTATCGCTTACACCAAGCACGTAATAATTTTCCAGAACCTTTACAACAGTTACATATCGTTTCGGAAGAATTCCCTTGACGGCAACAACCGTTATCGGAATTTGATTTCCTTTGCTTCCCTCGAATCGGAACATCATTTTCTTCATAAAATATAACACAACATAAACCGATGCGAGAAGCAGAATAAGAACTACAAAGATATATACTATATCATTAGTGCTCACTGCTGAATGCCTTGTATTCTTTGCTCCGCCGAAACGAGGTTTGTAATTCTAATTCCGAAATGTTTATCGATAACAACTACTTCACCTTCGGCAATCTTTTTATTATTTACAAACACATCCACAGGCTCGCTTGCAAGTTTATCAAGCTCAATTACATAGCCGCGTTCCAAATCGAGAATATCTTTGATTTCCATCTTTGTTCTACCCAATTCGATAAACACATTCAGTTTCAAATCCTTAAGCATCGAAAGTTTATCGCTGCCGGCTATCGAACTGGGAAGCGAATCATCAAATTCCGGGAAATCCGCTACACTCCCTAATATTTCATCGCCGGACGAAGAGGAATCGCCTCCTCCTTCCCCTGCAATTTGACTTGCCAAATCGTCTAAATTTTGACCGCCATTTTCAATATCGTCGCTCATTTATATCTCCTTGTCTTCAATTCTTTTTACTACTTTTATTGCTTTATTATCATTCGAAATTCCCGGCACAGCGTAGAAAAACGGTTTTCCTTCAACTTTCGCAACTACTTCGGAACCGACTTTATTTTCCAAAATTATTATGTCCCCGTTCTCTAATTGCTGAACTTGCTCTAAAGTCAATTGTGTTTTGCCAAACTCAACGCTGACGTTTAATTTAGTGGCTTTCAGCTGTCCGGTTACAATTTCGCGTGCCGTTGTTCCGAGATACTTTACCGGACGAATAGTGGAAAGATTTTGGCTCGACAATTTGGAAAGAATTGTGTCGAATGCATAAGTTGCAAAAGCCACATTCAGCAGAAATGAGTCTTCGCCGATAAAAATTTCAAATGTTATTAACAGAACGCTCTCGCTCTGTGATGTAATTTGAGCAAAATCAATATCGGGCTCAAATCGGTCAAGTACGAACTGGAAGTTATCTATTATCGACCACGCCTTCCCTAACTCGTTTAGCACACGCTCAACAATATCGCTTAAAACACTCTGTTCAATCGGTGTGATAGCTTTGGATTGTTTTGTGTTTTCTCCCGTACCGCCAAGCAGCCTATCGACCAACGTAATTGCAAGCTCGGGACTTAATTCCAAAATACCTCGAATATCCGTATTCTTAATCTGAAAAATAAATAATGCGGCGGGATTGGATACCGAGAGAACGTATTCGCTGTAATAAATCTGATCAACAGTAATTACGTTAATATTAATTATTGTTTGAAGCTTCGACATAAGATAAGAACTGAAAGCTTCGGCAAAGTTTTCGTGAATATTTCTTAATGTTCTAAGTTGAAGCTTCGAAATTCTATTAGGCAATCGAAAATCAAAAGGAACTATTTCCTTATCAACGGCAACGCCTTCTTCTACGCCGTCACCGCTTTTCATATTGGATAGAAGTTCGTCTATCTCTTGTTGTGATAATACTTCCGCCATATTATTCTATTATTGTATAATAAATTTGTTAAAGTAAATTTTAGTTATCTTAATATCATCGCCCAATTCTATTTTAAATTGGTCCATCAGTTCCTTCCGAATTTTATCTCTTGCTCCTACTTTTAATAAGTCTTTAAGCTTCTTTTTTCGCAGTGTAGCGATAATAATATCATTTATAATCGGGGTTTTTTCTTGTAATGCGGTAACCATTTCCTCCTTAGGCACGTCCAAACCGAGTGATATAAGCAGAAGCCTCATCCCGCCATCGGCAGGATTTACAATCAAATCTTCGGTTTTATAAATAAATTTTCCCGTAACGACAGAATCCTTAAACTCCATATTGTCTTGATTAACAAGCTCTGTCCCGTCTTCGGGATTTTGCGGTTTCACAATAAAATTTACAACGACAAAATATACCGCAACCAATTGAACGATATAAAGCGGCAATCCTATTAAAATTACTTTGGGGCTTAATCCGCCGCCGCCTTCACCCTTTTCTTTTTTTTCTTTATCAGCCATTATTTTCCCGTTTTTTCCTTAAACAGATACAATTGATATGCCATATTTTTTTGTACGATTTTTCTATAAAATCATTGATTACAACTGAATTCCGCTAACTTGAGTGGCTAATAATATACAATTGAGGAAAAATAAAAAACGGGAGCATAAACTCCCGTCTTCATGAAAATAAATATTTATTTGTTAATCATTATCTTACAAGATTTGTAATCTCCTGCAGAATAGAATCTGAAACCGTTACAACACGAGCGTTGGCTTGGAAACCTCTTTGAGCTACAATCATATTTGTAAATTCCTGTGAAAGATCAACATTCGACTGTTCCAAAGCTCCCGACTGAATTGTCGTACCGGTATTTTGTCCCGGCTCTCCTACCAAAGGTTCGCCTGCATTTGCCGATACCGAATACATGTTGTCGCCTACGCTTACTAAGCCGCCGTTATTATTAAAAGTCGCCAACAAAATTTGCGCTAACTTCTGGGATTGTCCGTTTGTAAAAACTCCTACAATATTTCCATACTGATCAATATTAATATTGGATAGATTTGCCGAAGCCGAACCGTCCTGAGTTAATGCGGAAACTACGGAATCGGATGAAGTTTGAGTTATACCGTCAAATCCACCGATTGATCCGAAATTAAGTTGAATATCTTGTCCGCTGGCGCCGCCGGTAGGAGTAAAGTGAATTGTCGGTGTACTCGGCGACATCGAAAGAATTGAGCCGTCCGTATCGAAAAGTATGGATCCGCTGGAACTGGTATCGGTTAATGTTCCGCTTGATGCTGGAACCGAAGCTTTCCAATACCAGTTGTTGGAACTTGTTTTAGTGAATTTCAAAGTTAACGAATGGCTTGCTCCTAAGGAGTCATAAATTGTAACTGTACCGGAAACAACCGTGGGATCTCTGTTTTCATCAACCGTTGAGCTAATAGTATTAGAACTTGCCAACTGTGTAACGGCTGTCGGATCAAAATCGAAATCAACTCCCAGCGTACTATCCGAAATTGTAATCGCTGCCGCAGCTGCTCCGTCAATCGTACTCATCTTTCCGTTTGAGTCGAAAACTACCGATTTGGTTGTTGGTCCAATTACATCGGTACCGTCGGAGTCGGTCAATTTATAAGTCATATCGTAAGTATCGGCAGCGGTTTTTTCGTATGTAACCTTAAACGTATATTCATTTCCCCAATCATCATAAACCGTGTTTGAATCGGTTAAGGAAGCGCCTACAGCCATTGCGGAATTAAGGTTACCGTTTTCAGTGTAATCTTCACTGCGTGTTATTGTAGAGCTGCTCTTTAAGTTTCCACCCCAGGTAACCTTACTTGATGCTACTGCAGGAAGCTTCATCTGAGTATCTATTTTAATATCTTCCAAGTTGTTACCGGGAGGTATTGCACCGTCGGCAGTTGCAACTTTACCCTGAACAATTGCCCCGTTTTGCGGATTAACAAGTTTACCGTCAGCATCAAAAACAAAAGCTCCGGCACGTGAATAAAATTGCTCACCGTTATTATTAAGTACAAACAAACCGTTTCCCTGCAATGCAAGGTCGGTTGTGATACCGGTTCTCTGAAACGTTCCCTGCGCCCAGTTTCTGTCGATTGAGTTGATTTTCATTCCGAGACCTAATTGGAAAGTGTTTGTTCCGCCGGAAGTGGAAGTGGAATTTGAACCGTAACGTACTACTTGATTAAATGCGTCTGCAAAAGTAACTCGCGAGCCTTTATAACCGATTGAGTTTACGTTCGCGATGTTGTTGCCGACTACGTCCATCATTGTCTGATGGTTTCTTAACCCGGAAACGCCCGAGAATAACGAATTAATTAATGACATCTTAACCTCCTAAGATTATTTTATTAAAATCAGATTCAGCGTCTGTCGGTCGGCTGAATCAAGGGCGTCCTCGAAGGTCCCGCCCGTTTACTTTAGTTATTTTCTAATGAGCAAATACTACACTGTCAATATTTGTAAATATGTTTTCTTCATCGGCAATAGGTACAGCCGTAACTACCGTACGATTCGGGATGTTCACAATGAAAGCCGTATCGTTAAGCATAACCAATGAATCTTTAGCGCCTTTCTTCTCAGCTTTTTCAACTGCGCTTTGTAACTTTTCCAGCTGCGTACTCGATAGCGAAATATCACGAGAATCAAGCCGCTGCGATGCATGTTTGGAAAACTTAATTTTTTCAAGTTCGCGCTGTAATACCGAATCAAAAGCATCGTTTCCCTTAATATTTTTCTTTGGAAGCGATTCATCAGGACGTTCAATCGGTACAAACGGGACTTGAATTCCATTAATGTATCCTGCCATTTTATCCTCCTAAGAATGATAAATCTTTGTTTTCAAGATTTTCTCCTGCATTAACAGGACTGTTCAAAATTTCAATTACATCAGCAAGATTAACTTCTGCGCCATTAATTACGAAAAATGTGCCGTTATCCGTAAACTTAATTCCGTCAATCGTTCCCACTTGATATGCGCTGGTTTCCAAATCGTCTTCTCCGTTCATTGCTTTTGCGTTTACTTCAAATGAATAGTCGCCATAAGCTAATTTGCTACCGTTACTATCGGTAAAATCCCAAGAAAGTTTATGGTTGCCTTCATCTTTCGGCAAATCTTCTATCGTCCTTACTAATGCGCCGTTACTATCATAAATATTAATTGTAACCGAAGATGCGTTTGCAGGTAAATTATAGCCTATATCTACACTATCCTGTCCGTTATAGGAAACAGTATTATTTCCTATTTTAACTTGCTTGCCGATTAAGGTTGCGGACATTGTGTTATTTACCGATTGGATAAGCTGATAGTTTGCATTAATACTATCTCCGAGTGACTTATTCATATTCTCAAGCTGTTCCACGGAACTGAACTGCGCCAACTGGGATACATACTGCGTCGAATCCATCGGATTTAACGGGTCTTGATATTTAAGCTGTTCTACCATTAGGCGTAAGAAATCATCCTTCCCGAGTTTACTTTTCCCCGGTTGCGGGTCATATCCCGTACTGCCTACGAAATTTGAAATATTATTTATCATTTTATTTACCTTACGCTAAATATTCATAAGTATTATAACCGAAAGCCCTAATGCTTCCGTTCTCACTTTCGGGAGCGTAGTCTTCAACGTTTGAATATTTTCCCTTTCCTTTTTTCTGATGAGAACCGTTTGAATTCGAGTCTTTCGTAAAGGGATTCTGTGATACGGAAACA
>CAYLYR010000098.1:0-8193 GCA_964387835.1 uncultured Melioribacter sp. | reverse complement strand
AATTAATCTGATAAAAACCGAATCTCCGCAAACTGAATTATCTATGACCCAAATATAGGAGGAATCGCTTGCGGCAGCAGGCGTTGAATTAATCGCATACCAATTGGTATTATCGGTTGAATATTCAAGTTGAACGGAAGAAATATCACTGCTGTTAATCCACGAAATTTTTAATGAATCTCCGGTTTGATATTCTCCGCCGTTAATAGGTTCCGTTAAATTAAGCATGCTTACTGCAAAAGGTCCCGAAGTTGAAACAATTCCCAAGTTACTGTTGGCATCACTGACTCTAATATATCCCGAATCGGTAGGGATATTATTAATCAACCAGTCGTAACTTCCGGAAGCGGCGTTAACCGTTGCAATAGAATTCCAAATAGTTCCATCGGCGGAAAAATCGACTCTTACGTTCGACATATTTCCGCTTGCGTTCCACGAAACGGTTTTATGACGATTAGCTTGTAAATGCTCGCCTCCTATCGGAGCAATCAAATTTATCCAACGGACATAAGTGTTTTGCGAGCTGCTATCTGCAATAAAAGTATTTGAAGCATCTTCAATCTTAATTCTGAGTGAGTCCGTTGATAAATTAGCAGGCAGCGAGTAATCGAAGCTTTGGTTCGATGCCGGATAATTACTCTGCAGCAAACTCCAAGAATTTCCGCCGTTAACGGAATAGTAAATATTTATCAAACTGATATTTGAGGTAATATTCCATTTTACGGAATAATCCTTTCCTGCCTGCCAATATTCACCGCCGTTAGGAGATGTGAGAGTTAATTGAGCGTTGGAAATCTTAAAATATTCCGAAGTATCATCAACATTAGAAAAATCAATATCTTCTACCCTAACTAAAATAGAATCGGAATTAATTGAGTTCGGGATTGCCCAACTGTATTTCCCGACGGAGGCGGTAATGGAATCCGTAATAGAATTCCAGGTTGTACCCCTATCAATCGAATATAAAATTTTTATCTTAGCGACATCGGAGGAAGAATTCCATAAAATGTTTTCGGTTGCTCCGGCAATCCAAACGGTCGAGATGTTCGGGGTAGTAATCGCAAGATTTGAAACGGTTATTGTAAATCCTGTTTCATCGTAAATGGATGAAACAGCCTCGGCGTCTTCAATCCTTAAATAAAGCTGCTGAGTATTAATTGCCGGAATTGTCCAATTATAAACTCCGTCCGAAGCATTAATGTTTCTTCCTATATCAGTCCAAGTTCCGGCTGTTCCGATTTTGTAGAATAAATTCACTTTTGAAACATTTGCAGAATTATTCCAAGAGATAGTTATATTATCGCCCGATTGCCATTTTGTGGAAGATAACGGAGAGGTAAGGTTAAGATCGCCGATTCTAAATACGGAATCACTTGCATCTGCGATTGTGTTATCCGCTGTAGAAATAATTCTAATTTTCACACTGTCCGAAGGGATGTTCGGGACAGTCCACAAATAAGGACTGCTGTTTGCCGCAACACTTGAAACAATATTTTCCCATCCTGTTTGCGGAGTGTAATATTCCAATTTAACGTTTGCAATATTCGAGCCGCTGCTCCATGCGATATTCTGGGTAGAACCGACTTTAAAATCTTCTCCTCCGTTAGGCGAAACAACTTTAAGCATATTAATTGTGAATGCGCCGTCGCTTTGGTCGCCGATTGCACCGGAAGATAAAGCATCCGTAATCCTAATAAGCGCCGAACTTGTATAAATATTATCCGGAATTTGCCAAGTGAAAGAAGAAGCGGAATCCGTGCCTACTGCAATAGAATTCCAAGTCGCGCCGTTATCGGTTGAATAATCAATATTGAATAACGATGCCGAAGAGAGCGAATTCCAGAGTATTCTGGTTTTTTCACCTGCTTGTAACACTTCTCCTCCGTTAGGATAAAGAACTGTAATTTTTCCAAGTGTGAATTTATTATCACTTACGGAATTAACATCGGAATTATCTGCATCGCTTATTCTAATCAATCCATTGCTCGTGGAATAATTTACCGGAATGTTCCACGCATAAGTTCCGGCGGCAGCGCTTTCGGAATTTGACAGAGTTTCCCAATTAGTTCCGTTGTCCGAGGAATACTCAATCCTAACATTTGTAATCTGCGACGATGTCCAAGTAATATTTTCTGTTGTTCCGCTTGTCCAGAATTCGCCTCCAATCGGAGATGTAAGCTGCAAATCTTCAATAGTGAAAATACCGCTTGTGTATGTTATTGTACTGTTATCATCGGATAATCTGATTTTTGCCCGGTTAGAAGAGCTTCCGGCCGGAATACTCCACGAATACGTTCCGAGAGCGGCATCAACATTTTGCGCAACATTATTCCAAGTCGTCCCGTTATCAATTGAGTAATCTAATGAAACCGTTAAAATATTTGAACTCGCATTCCAAGTAATATTATAAGATTTTCCAACTTGCCAAACTTCGCCTCCTATCGGAGAAGTAAGCTGGAAGGAGTGAATTGAGAAAACGTTATCGCTGACATCGTAATGTGTTGAATCGGAAGAATCTACAACTTTGATAAGAGCTAAATCCGTACTTACATTGTTCGGAACCGTCCAAGCCAATGAATCGGCTGAAGCATTAAAATTAGAAACTATTTCACTCCAAGTCGTTCCGTTATCCGAAGAAAAATAGATATTAATGTTTGCAATATTAGATGACTGCCATTTCAAATAAATCTGAGAACCGGATTGTAGAATTTCTCCTCCGTTAGGAGAAACGACAGACAATTGATTGATTGTAAAAATATTACTTGTATATGTAACGGTCGGATCATCCAAAGAAGTAATTCTTACTAACGAGCTTGTAGAGGAAATGCCTGATGGAATTGTCCAAGAATAGCTGTGAGCATTTGCATTAACCGGACTAACAATTCTATTCCAAGTCGTTCCGTTATCCGAAGAATATTCCAGTTGAACATTATTAACGTTAATACTGCTCCAGGTAATATTATGAGTTGAACCTTCCTGCCATTCTTCACCGCCGAGCGGAGATGTTAAAACTAATCTTCCGATTGTGAAATTTGCATCACTCGAATCTCTTATCGTAGTGTTATCCAAATCAATCAAACGGATTAATGCCGAAACCGTTGAAATCGAATCGGGAACGTTCCAAGTATAACTTCCGTTGGAAGCCGCTATCGGAGTGGAAATATTAATCCACGAAGAACCGTTATCAGTACTTAAATCGATCTTTACATTGGATACCAAGCCGCTGTTCCAAGTAATTGTTTCGTTGTTTCCAACCTGCCAATTCTCTCCACCGTTTGGTGAAGTAATTCTCAGATATTTAATTGTAAACAACGGTGTATCAAAATAAATAGTCGGGTCGGAAGAAGAACTTATTCTTACCAATGCTTGAGCGGACGATATGTTTGAAGGAATATTCCAAAGGTAGTTTCGATTTGAAGCCGAGATTCCCGAAATAATATTATTCCACGTTGAGCCGTTATCCAGGCTATATTGAATATCAATATTTGATAAATTTTCGCTTGTCCACAAAATTGTGTGAGATGTTCCGGACTGCCATTCCGTTGAAGTGGAAATATTTGTAACTGCCAAATCACTGATTTTAAATGGAGATGACATTGAATCGGATATCCATGGATTTGTATCGCTTGCAATTTTAACAAGAACGCTGTCGGAAGTTAAATCCGGCAAAGTCCATGAATAACTTCCCGTTGAAAAATTAACCGCTGGAGCAATAGTTGTCCAAGTACTTCCGAGGTCTCTGCTGTACGAAAGCGTTACGGTATTGATTAAAGAACTTCCGCTCCAAGTAATATTATGAGACGAACGCGCTTGCCAATTGGATGTACTTGTAGGAGAAATTAACTTAAGATTTACCAATTTGAAAGCGCTGCTTTGCACAACAATTTGATCATTAGTCCCGAGACTTGAATTAACATCATAAACTCTTATTCTCGCGCTCGATGTTGACATGCTTGCCGGCACAGTCCACAAAAGAGAAGAATCCGCTGCGGATACGTTATTCTGAACGGTATTCCAGGTAGCGCCGTTATCGGAAGAGTAATCCACATTTACTTCCGAGATTCCGCTGCTTGCCGCCCATTTTATTTTATAGGATTTTCCCGATTGCCATACATCGGTAGTTGTCGGTGCATTCAAAACGATATTACCGATTGTAAAATTATCGGTGCTGTCAACGGCGGAATTGTTATCAACATCTAAAATCTTTATTCTTGCTTTATTTGTAGCAATTCCGTTAGGGACAGTCCAATTATAACTTCCGGTTGAAGCAGGGGTGGAAGCTGTAATGTCTGTCCACGTTACACCGTCATCAGTGGAATATTTCAGATTAACATTAGCTATGTTCGAACTGTTCCAAGTTATGCCGTACGTACTTCCGTTCATCCATAAAGAAGCCGAAGTAGGGTAAGTAATGCTCAAGTTGTTAATAGTAAATGTTTGAGATGTTTCAACAATATGCGAACCGGTTCTTGTATCGGTTAGACGTATTTCTGCGCTTGCGGTAGAATTGTTGGGAACATTATAGTAATAAACGCCTGCACCGGCTCCGTAACTGTTTGTAGTTGTAGCCCAAGTTGCTCCGCCGTCAAAAGAAATTTCAATAAGAACAGTTTCAACGCCTTCAGCCGTCCACTTGATTGGCTGCACACTTCCGGTCTGCCAAACGGTACTTGAAACAGGAGAAGTAATATCAATATTACCAACGGCAAATCTTGAATCGCTTGAATCGCGAACGGAAGAATGGTTTGAATCAACTATTCTAATTAGCATCGAATCGGATGCAACGGAAGAAGGAATAGCCCAACCGTAAGTTCCCAAAGTACCGTCAACGGATGAAGCAATTGATGTCCAAGTAGCTCCTAAATCGGCAGAGTAAAATAAATCCACATTGGAAATACCCGATGAATTCCAAGTAATATTTTCTGTTGAGCCGTTATTCCACGCCTCATTTCCGTTAGGCGAAGAAACTTCAAGATAATAAACGTCAGCCGCTGCATCGCTAATATCATGAACCGTGTTAAAATCGTTATCAAAAATTCTGATTAAAAAAGTACCGGTAGATAATCCGCTCGGAATAGTCCAATTATACTGCCCGAGTGATGCTTGTACATTGTTATCGATTGTTGTCCATGTTGCTCCGTTATCAATTGAGTATTGAATCGTCGCTCTATCAACATTATAGGAGTTCCACAAAATAGGAAGCTCATTCCCAGCCTGCAGAATCTCACCTCCGTTGGGAGATGTTATAACAATTTTAGCAATAGAAAATGTATTGTCGCTCTCGTCATTCATCGATGAATCGGCTGAGTTTTCAATTCTAATCAATGCCGTACTTGTTACGCTGTCCGGAACAGTCCAATCATATCTTTCTGCGCTGCCGGTAACATTGGATGAAATCAAGTTCCACGAAGTTCCCCCGTTAACGGAATAGAACAAATCCACATTAGAGATTGTTGCGATATTTTGCCAAGTAATAGTTTTTACGGAATCTACCTGCCACTTTTCACCGCCGTTTGGAGATGTTAAAATAATCGAGCCGATGGAGAACTCTGAATTACTTTGGTCGGACACTGAAGAATTAGCTTCATCAATAATTCTTACGAGAGCTTGATTTGTAGGGGTATTCGGGATTATCCAACTGTACTGTTTATCCGAAGCCGTTACTCCGGCTGCAATTTGATTCCATGAAGAACCGTTATTTGTGGAATATTCCAATCTTACGGTTGAAAGAGAAGAATGAGCAAGCCACCGGATAATAGTATTATCATTAACAATATAATTTTCACCGCCGTTGGGAGAAAGCATATAAAGTAAATTTATTGTAAAAACATTGTCGGATGTGTCGGCAATGTCAAATGATGAATTATCCGCATCACTTAGCCGAACCAAAGTATTAGTGGAAGGTGTATTAGGAATCGTCCACGCATACGATTGCGGAGCAGCCGGCGTAGAAGCTACAACCGTTTGCCAAATAGCGCCGTTGTCGGTTGAATATTCAATTTTAATATTGTTTACTTGACTACTATTCCAAGTAATTGCCGCAGCGCTATCAACCATAAAATAATTGCTTCCGTTAGGACTTACCAAATCAAGCTGTTCAATAGCGAAGGAATTATCGGACATATCGGAAACATCGTTAAACGTGGCATCGAGTACGCGTATCAATGCATTTGCCGATGGAGTGCTTCCGATACTCCATGAATAGGTTCCTGTTGCTGAAATATTTGAGGCTATCGGGGACCAGCTCACTCCGTTATCTGTCGATAGTTCAATATTTACCGAAGTGATGTTGGAAGAGTAATCGTAAGTGATGTTATAAGTTTTTCCCGTTTGGTAGATCTCACTTCCGTTAGGAGATGTTACCGTAATTTTACCAATTGAGAAATATGAATCCGACATGTCGTAGTTAGCGGGATTACTGAAATCCGAGATTCTGATTATCGCTTGATTAGTGTAATCGGTCGGAACAGTCCAAGCATAAGAGCCGAGCGTTGCATCAACACCGGTTGCTATTTGTGTCCAGTTGCTTCCATCAGTTGTATATTCAAGCATCACTTGGCTTACCGATTGGGCATTCCAAGTAATATTTACATTCTGATTGGGAGCATAACCTTCGCCTCCGTTCGGAGAAGTAAGTTGAAGAATTCCAATTGTAAAATCATTATCCGAAGCATCTATAATATTAGCGGTTGTTGCATCACTGATTCTGATTCTCGCGTTAGTTGTTGCAATATTCGGGACATACCAATTGTATGCGCCGTCGGATGCAGGTCTTGAACTGGCTCCCGGTATATTCGTATATGTTGCTCCTCCATCCGTAGAATATTCAATCCGAACATTTCCTATCGAATTTGTAGCTGTCCATGTTATCGGATAATAAATTCCGCCTACAATTTTCTCACCGCCGTTCGGTGTAAGGACCGAAATATTTCCTATTGTAAAATATCCGGGATTAGTATTGGCAAAATCGGAGTTGCTTTCATCCCTAACTCTTATCTTCATTTGATCCGAAGCAAGACCGTTGGGAATTGTCCAAGTATAAGTCCCTGTGCCCGAAGCAATATTATTCTGTATTAAAGTATAATTACTTCCCCCGTCCGCAGAATATTCAACGGAAACATTTCCCACATTAGAGCTTGCAGTCCAATTTACTACAACGTTATCTCCCCATTTATATATTGCGCCGTTCAACGGAGAAGTAATTTGCAAAGTTGCAATACTTATCGGATTACTCAAATGTGTTTTACCTATTCCGGTTGCCGCATCATACATTCTAATCTTAACGCTGTTGCCGGAAATTCCGTTCGGAATATACCAATAGTAACTACCGTACGAGGCAGGATACGCACTCCGGATAACATTCCAAGTTGCTCCGTTATCGGTTGTGTAATCCATTGAGATTACTTCTATTCCGGAGGTAGAACTCCATGACAATTGATGAGCCGAACCTGCCATCCAATTTTCACCCCCAACCGGTTGTGAAATAGTTACGGTTCCAATTGTAAAGTTTTCCGCGCTTTCATCGAGAACAGATGAATTTGCCGAAGAAGAAATTCTGATTCTCGCCTCGCCTGTAGGTAAGTTCGGAACAGTGAAAGTATAGGAAGCTGTTCCTGCGGGAATATTTGCAGCAATATTTTGTGAATAGGTTGTACCGCCGTCAGTAGATAAATCAATATCTACATTTCCCGAAAGATTAGTTGCCCACGTAACCGCCGCAGTTGAGCCGATTTCCCAACCTTCGCCGCCGTCAGGAGAAGTAATCTGCAAATTTAAAATCGTGAAAGTAGAGGAACTTTGGTCATAAACATTTGCATCTCCGGAATAACTTATTCTTACCATCGCCTGATTAGACAATTCATCGGGAACAAGCCAAGAATAGGTCCCCACACCGCCTTGAATCGAATCGGCAATTTCCGTCCATGTTCCGCCGTCAACGGAATACTCCAACTTGACGTAAGTAACAAAAGAGCTGTTCCACGATATTACTTCGGTTTCACCTGCGCGCCACTCTTCGCCTCCGTTTGGCGCTGTTAAACTTAAGTCTGCAGTAATAAAATCGGGAGAAGTTGCAATTATCGTTGCCGGATTGTTTTCATCATAAATTCTTATCTTAGCTTGATTTGAAGATGAAACATTAACATTCCACAAATATTGATTATCGTTTGCATTTATTCCTGATGCAATATTTGT
>CAYLYR010000097.1:0-8249 GCA_964387835.1 uncultured Melioribacter sp. | reverse complement strand
CGGCATTAAAATTCCTTTTGTCGGATAATGTAACCGTTACGGAAGTTGCATTTTTAACCACATGATTATTTGTTACTATGTATCCGTCATCGGAAATGATAACGCCGCTTCCCAAACCTTCCTGTTCTTTCGGCATTTGTTCAAACGGGAAGAAAAAATTCATTCCTTTATGCGGGTCTTCTTTTATTTTACTAACTACTTTTATTTCAACAATCGATGGCGTTACCTTTTGCGCAACTTCAACAAAAGCATCTTGGAACGATTGAAGATTTCCGTCAATTTGCTGAACAGGTTCTGATTTACTACCAAGCTGAACTTCTCCGTACGAAGGTCTGACGTACCCGAAGTTAGAAACCAAGATTGCTCCGAACACGGCTCCCAAAAACAACAGTCCCAATGTGCCCCATATTTTTTTCTTCTGCATTGTATCCTCCTGCATCATATCAATTTCAGTGATTTTATCTCTTTGAATTCATCAATCTGGTAGGACAGATATTTTTCAAAGAATCCGATTAACTTTTCAATTAAGTCTGCGCTTTCGCCGCAGTTTGAAACTCGAGAGCTTAAACATTGCACTATTTTAAATTGTTCCGCAGAAAATGAATAATTAATTAATTTATTTTTGCGGCATTCGGAACAGAGAAAACCTTCTTCAAAATTAAATCCTACGCTTGAAGAGTGTGAAAGAAGTGAAGAACAGCTTGCACACTTTTCAGTCTCCAATCGGTATCCGAGTTCATCGAGAAAGAAGAAAAGAAACTTCACAAAGTACATGCCGCTCCTATCGGGATTGGCGTTTATCAATTCCAGAATGCGGATAACTCCTCGAAATAATCTTTCGTTCTTCTCATTTTCATGAAGTAATTTATCTAATAATTCAACAATTGCAGAACCGTAGATAATCGATTCATAATTTGCTTTTATATTCGGGAAAAACCGTATCAATGTTGATTCCGTAATAAGCTGTAAATCTCGGGATTCTTTCTTATAAAAAACGAATTCAATTTGGTTAAGAACATCAACAATATTTCCCGATTTCGATTTAGCGGAACGCGCCGCTTTCACAAGAAACGCCATCTTACCGAAATCATTAGTATAAATCCTTACAATTTTACTGCTCTCTTGAAAATTAATTTTGGATAGTACTAATCCTTGAGTTTTTAATATTTCGGGCATCAGAACTTGAAAGGAAATTTATATAATTTTTCTTCCGTAATTATTCCGGAAATTAATTCCGCCGGAGTAACATCAAAGGCGGGAGCAAATACGCTATAACTATCTTTCGTAACGGGAACGCCTTTAATTTCGGTAACTTCCAGTTTCGAACGTTCTTCAATAACAATATCATTCCCAGTCGGACAGTCTCGGTCTATTGTTGAGGAAGGCGCTGCAATGTAAAACGGAATTCCGTGATGCTTTGCCAATACCGCAAGAGAATATGTCCCGATTTTATTGGCGGAATCGCCGTTGGCGGCAATTCTATCTGCGCCGGTAATAATCAGATTGACATTTTTATTCTTAATTATAAATGCGGCGGCGGAATCAACATTAATCGAGAACGGAATTCCGGCTTTCTCCAATTCAAATGCGGTTAATCGGGAGCCTTGCAGCAAAGGTCGGGTTTCATCGGCAAAAACGAACCCCACCTTACCTTGTTCATAAGCGTATTTAATAACGGCAAAAGCTGTTCCTGCGCCTCCGGTTGCTAAAGCTCCCGTATTGCAGTGAGTTAATACAACGGAATTTTCGGTAAATATTTCCAGTCCGTTTTGCGCCATTGCGTTACACATCTCAATATCTTCATTATGAATCTTCACGGCTTCGTCAACTAAAGAGGAATAGATGTTTTCATCTGCCGAATTACGAAAAACATCTTTCATTCTATCGAGTGCGAAGAAAAGATTTACCGCCGTCGGACGTGTTTCTGCAAGAATCTTATAAACAGAATCAAAAAGTTTTTCATCTCTCCTTCTATTTTTAAATGCCAGCGCAACCGCATAAGCGGCGGCAACGCCGATTGCAGGCGCGCCGCGAACTTCCAGACGCTTTATCGCCTCTGCGATTCTCTTGTAATCATCCGTAATTATATATTCTTCTTCAAAAGGAAGCAGAGTTTGGTTTATTAGTCTCACATGGTCGTTTACAAACTCAATACTTTTAAAACTCCCCATCATCAAACCTTGTCATTTCATGAAATTCTTGAAATCTTTTTTGAATTTCTTCTTTCGACAGATTTTCAATTTTTTTTGTGCTGTATTCTTCAACACAGAAAGAAGCTACGGCGCTTCCATAAACAACTGCGCGTTTCATATTTTCAAAACTCAAATCACCCGAACGGCTTAAATAACCGGTAAAACCTCCGGCGAAAGTATCTCCGGCTCCGGTCGGATCGAATAGCGTTTCCAAAGGATAAGCAGGCGCTGAAAATATTTTATTCCCGCTGAATAACAAAGCCCCGTGTTCTCCTTTTTTAATTATCAAATGTTTGGGACCCATATTCATAATTATCTTTGCGGACTTGAAAAGATTGTCATCTTTGCTGATTTGCCGAGCTTCGGAGTCATTTATTATTAATACGTCAACTTTTTTGATAACATCCAACAATTCTTCGTAAGCCGTGTCAATCCAAAGATTCATCGTATCGCAAACAACCAGCTCGGGCGCTTTTAACTGTTCAAGAACGTGACTTTGCAGTGCGGGATGAATATTCCCCAAAACTACGAACTTATCCTCTCTTTCATTTTCCGGAATTTTAGGATTGAATGTTTCAAAAACTCCCAATTCTGTAAAAAGTGTGTCGCGCTGATTCATATCTTTATGGTAGCGCCCGCCCCACCGAAAAGTTTTACCGCCGGGAACAATTTCGAGTCCGCTAATATCTATGTTCCGTTTTCTGAATAAATTAATATTTTCTTGCGGAAAATCTTCTCCGACAACACCTATAATATGTACCATATCTTGAAAATAGCTTCCAGCGAGTGAAATATAAGTAGTTGAACCTCCTAAGGCATTTTCTACTTTACCGAAGGGGGTTTCAATCGTATCCAAAGCTATTGAGCCGACAACTAATAACGACATATAATCTCCGTTTATTTATTAATTATTAATGATGAAAAGATAAAATAAATTTTTACGAAAAAAATTACTTTTTTTTATTAAAATAGATAAAATCATATAAAAGAACTTGCTTATCTTATTATATATTTTTAAGTTTTAATTGTCAAAAATAAAAAAAACAATATTTCTATTTTGGAGCACAAATGAGAAATACATATCTAACTTTACTAGTCATCGGAATAATAATAATAGGAGCGGTTTATTACCTAAAAGATCCTACTGTTTATCCGACAAAACTCGATCAGCTCAAGGAGAAATATTCAACTCCTTATAAAAAGAAAGCAGTTGATCACAGTAAATTTGCAGTATTGCAGAAAAAGTTCAAATCAGCACAAGAAGTAACAAAAGCTTGTTTAACCTGCCACAATGAAACCGATAAAGAAATTATCGGGACTCCCCACTTTCGCTGGGAACGCCCTATTTATCTAAAAAACAGAGGCGTTACTTATCTTGGTAAAGCGGACGCTATAAATAATTTCTGTATTGGAGTTCAAGGAAGTGAACAAATGTGTAACAAATGCCATGCCGGTTATGGAATGCATCGAACGGCAACAGCCGAAGATACCGTCGCACAAGACATTGATTGCTTGGTTTGCCATGACAATTCAAATACGTACATCAAAAGCGGAGATATGTTCGGGAATCCCGCCAAATCGGTAGATTTGAATGTTGTCGCTAAAAGCGTAGGACGCCCGACAAGAGATAATTGCGGTGTTTGTCACTTTTTCGGCGGCGGCGGTAATAACGTAAAGCACGGCGATTTGGAAAAATCTATGTTTCATCCTACGAGAGACGTTGACGTGCACATGGCTGATTCCGGACCAAATTTGCAATGTGTTGATTGTCATAAAACCGAACACCACAACATTGGCGGAAAATTATATTCAATCGAAGCTCAAAATGTAGGTAGAATCGAATGCGAAGATTGCCACAGCAACGAACCGCATGCAAGTGAAATTTTAAACGAGCATACCGTTAAAGTCGCTTGCCAAACATGCCATATTCCCGAATATGCAAAAGTAAATTCGGTTAATATTCATTGGGATTGGTCAACCGCCGGAGTTCTTGATAAAGACGGGAAACCTTTCATGGAAGAAGATTCTTTAGGCGACCATGTTTATAAATCAATTAAAGGCAGTTTTACTTGGGGACGTCATTTGAAACCGGAATATTTTTGGTTTAACGGTACGGCTGATCACTATTTACTCGGCGATAAAGTTCCCGAAGGTGACACTTTAGTCGTATTAAATCAAATTCACGGCTCATACAGTGATATTCGCTCTAAAATCTATCCAATGAGAACACACGTAACAAAACAGCCATTCGATCTTGGAACAAGGATGATTATTCAGCCTAAACTCTGGGCGCCTAAAAAAGGTGAAGGTGCTTACTGGAAAGATTTCGATTGGAATAAAGCTGCCGAAGTCGGTATGAAACATGTTGGTTTGCCATATAGCGGAAAATTCGGATGGATTAATACTTTAATGTATTGGCCTTTAAACCACATGGTTTCCACAAAGGATAAATCATTACAATGCACCGATTGTCACACACAAAATAACAGTCGTCTTGCAGGATTAAATGATTTTTACATGCCGGCAAGAGATCATTACAGTATTGTCGATTTACTCGGAAAGTTGTTAATCATTTTAACTTTGCTTGGTGTTATCGGACATGGTTCACTTAGATACTATTTCAATAAAAAGAATAAATCATAAGGTATAATGATGAAAAGAGTTTATATATATGAAGGATTTGAACGATTTTGGCACTGGACTCAAGCCATTCTCATCATTTTTCTTGCCTTCACAGGATTTGAAGTACACGGTTCATATTCCTTTTTCGGATATGAAAATGCCGTAGTTTACCATCGTATTGCCGGTTGGTCTTTACTCGGGCTTTACGTTTTTACCGCTTTTTGGCACATTACAACGGGTGAAATAAAACAATATATTCCTACGCCTAAATTTATGCGCGCACAAATTGAATATTATCTTTTAGGTATTTTCAAAAATGCGCCTCACCCTGTTAAGAAAAACAGGTTAAGTAAATTAAATCCCTTGCAGAAGATTACTTATTTTTCATTAATGGTTGTTATTATTCCATTAATGATGGTAACCGGTTTACTCTATATTTATTATCGAGTACCTCAAGCAAGCGTAGTTGATCCGTTAAATGTTTCAAGTTTAGGACCAATTGCTCTATGGCATACAATAGGAGCTTATTTCTTGGTAATCTTTTTAATCGGGCATCTCTACTTAATTACAACAGGTCACACTGTACTAACCAACTTAAAAGCTATGCTTACAGGTTGGGAAGATATTGAAGATGAAGATGAAGAAAATGAACAAACTGAAAATGTTAATAACTAAGGTGTTATTATGAACGAAGAAACAAAATACATGAATCCATATCTTGCAGGATTTCTGTTAGGACTTCTGATTGTTTTAGCGATTTATCTTAACGGAGACGGACTCGGTGCAAGCGGAGCTGTAAAAAACACTGTTATCGGTACAATGCAGGCAATTGCGCCGCAGCAAAGCGCACAGATTCCTTATATGAAATCATATAATGCCACGCATCCCGACAGCCCTTGGAAGGCTTGGTTAATTTGGGAAGCAATCGGTTTAATTATAGGAGCATTCGTTTCAGGATTAATCCACAATCGGAGTAAATTTACCATTGAACATGGACCCCGCATTTCTTCCAAAACAAGATTAGTTGCTGCGGTAATAGGAGGAATGCTGTTCGGAATAGGTTCTCAATTCGGACGCGGATGTACAAGCGGAGCCGGATTAGACGGAATGGCTGTCTTTTCAGTCGCCGGATTTTTAGTAACATTTGTAATTTTTGGTACCGGATACATTCTGGCGCCGTTTTTTAAGAAACTTTGGCTATAAATTTTAATAATAAGAGAGTTTATTATGGGACCAATATATCCTGAACCAAACTTTAACTTGATGTTAGCTGTAATAATCGGTTTCTTTTTCGGTTATTTACTTGAAAGCGCCGGTTTTTCAACATCAAAAAAATTAGTAGGCGTTTTTTACGGCTACGACTTTACCGTTTGGCGTGTCTTTTTCACTGCCGCCATTACGGGAATGGTAGGTATTTTAGCGCTTGCACACTTCGGATTATTAAATCTTGATGCTATTTACATTAATCCGCTCTATTTGTGGTCTGTTATTGTAGGCGGAATAATTATGGGATTCGGATTTATTATCGGAGGTTTCTGCCCGGGAACAAGTATCTGTTCAACTTTTATTGGGAAAATTGATGCGCTGTTCTTTGTTATCGGCGTTGCATTGGGAATTTTCTTATTTATTCTCGGATACCCGATGGTGCAAGGTTTGCACAAAGGAAGCTATTTAGGTACTCCACAATTATTCGATACACTTAATATCTCGATGGGATTATTTACGTTTATCGTAATAATATTTGCTTTCTTCACATATTGGGCAGTCGAGAAAATAGAAATAAAAATTAACAACGGGAAATCTGCCGATCCGACACCTAAGAGTACATTTGTTAAAATCACAGGATTTGCAGTTGTTGTTGCAATTCTATCATTGTTTATTCCTCCGAAAAAACCGACAACGTTAGCTGAATTTGCTAAACCGGATTTCGGTAAAAATATGCACATTAACTATATTACTCCGGATGAAGTTGCAGTACGTTTAATTAAAGGTGATAAATCGATGCAGTTTGTTGATTTACGTCTTCCGGGTGAATTCAAGAAATTAGCACTTCCATTTGCGGTGAATGCAAAACCGGAACAATTCTGCCAGATGAAAATGAAGAATGTTTTCAACGCAGCCGGTAAAATTACCATTATTTACAGCAATGATGATAATCTCGATAGACGCGCTGCAGCGCTTGCCACTAAGGTTGGATACGAGCCGCAAAACATTTATGTTCTTAAGGGAGGCTTTCCCGCGTTTAAGAAAGATATTTTAGATTTCAAGGTTCCTGCAGTTATGCCTACAAATAGAATGCTGCGGACGACTTATCTTTTCCGTGAGGAATTCGGTCCAAAAGTGCTGGAAATTCTAAAGAATTCAAAACCGAGGAAAGTTGTAATTCCAAAACCAAAACGTGCTCTCGGAGGCTGCGGTTAGTAGAAACTCAAATTAAATCTGTTTTTAAAAGTCGCCTATTACGGCGGCTTTTTTATTTTAAACCGACACCGATATTTTAGAATCTTTTCTTTGATATTCATACGAAAATATTTATTTTAACAATAAACAATCGACCGGGGTTCGACAATGAAAAAAACAATTTTATTTTTCATCATTATCATCTCTATCTCAAATTTGTTTGCACAAAATTACGCACCCGGGGATAACGAACTATTATTTACTCCAACCGCTTATACTATGCCTGCAGGTAATTCCTACTTTACCGATTATGAACTCTATCTGCTGAATTACACTTACGCTATTACGGATAGAACTCACATCGGCGTTTTTTTACCTTTTCCGATAACTACCGATTTTATACGATTGGTTACGTTGGGAATTAAGCAAAATTATTTCAAAACAGAATGGCTTCAGTCGGCGGTCTTTGCTTCCTACACTTTTGATAGTTCCCTTCTCGTTTTCGGAAATTCGGTAAGCGTAGGTTCTCCGACAAACGGAGCTAATCTTAGCGGAGGATTAGCGAGATTTATGGATAATTCCGATTCCAATCTTCTCTATCTTTCGTTCGGCTACAGATTCGATCCGAGTGAGAACACTTCGATTATTGCTGAAATCAGCCAACTATTTTTTAAAGATGAAAAAAAACAGAGTTACTCATTTGTTTTCCCCGGCGGAATGATGAGCCTTCTCTTTAGAATTCGTTCGACACATCTCGCTTGGGATCTCGGCGCTTTCCGTCCTCTCGATATGGAAGACATTGATATTATTGCCTTTCCCGTTCTTAAAGTTTCATATTATTTTTTCTAACGAGTAATAATATAACTTATTTTGATAATCATGCTTCCAACGTGAATCTGTTTGTTACTCGATAATGAAATTACGTCTTCATAAAAATAACATCAGTTCATTCCTTTCTTTTAAAATAATAAAGGCGTACAAAATGTACGCCTTTATACGGGGGCAATACTACTTAATTTTACTTAAGGAGTACCA
>CAYLYR010000096.1:0-8309 GCA_964387835.1 uncultured Melioribacter sp. | reverse complement strand
ACAAAATAAAAGAAAATCGGATAAATAATGAATAGAATAATTGTAGTCGGAGGAAATGCAGCAGGACCGGCGGCAGCCGCCAAGGCTAAAAGAACAGACCGGAATGCCGAGGTGATTCTTTTTGAGGCTGCGGATTTTATTTCGACCGGAACTTGTGAAATGCCCTTTGTTTTAAGCGGAAAAATCGAGAATTATAAAAAGATTGTCTTTTTTGACGAGGAATCATTTTATGAGAAAAAAGGGGTAAAAGTTTATAAAAAGCATCTTGTTGAAAATATCAACAGAAGAGAAAAAACAGTTACGGTAAAGAACTTACAAACGAAACAGACAATGGATTTTCGATATGATAAATTAATCTTAACGACAGGAGCAAAAGTTAAAAAAATTCCGGCTTTGGCTCCCGGGTTTGAAAATCTGTTTTATTTGAAATCTATTTCGGATTTAATTAAAATCGAATCGTATATTTCAGCTCATAGCGTAAAAAACGTCTTAATTATCGGGGCGGGGTATATCGGTTTGGAATCTGCGGAAGCGTTTGTAAACTTGGGGATGAATGTTACAATTACCGAACTCGAACCGCTTCCTCTTCCCGGCGCAGAGGGCGAAATTCGTACCCTTGCCGCAGAGGAAATTAAATCTAACGGCGTTACTTTTCTCGGAGCAGTTCCATATGAATTTTTGTTTGAAGGCAGCAGGATTAAAGGTATTAAAGCTGAAGGGAGAATCATGGAATTTGATTTGGTTCTTTCGGCTGTGGGGTTTGTACCAAATAGTTTTCTTGCCGAAGCCGCAGGTTTGGAGTTAGGAAAATTTGGTGGAATTAAGGTGGATAAAAAACAAAAAACTTCCGACTCCAATATTTTTGCAGCAGGAGATAACACTGAAATTATTAATGCCGTTTCGGGTAAACCGGACTACTTTCCGATTGCTACAACGGCATATTCTCAAAGCCATGTAGCAGGGGAAAATGCCGCAGGCGGAAATGCTTATTCTTTACCTGTTGTTAAGAATATTGCCGTTAAAATATTTAATCAAACATACGCTTCGGTCGGTTTATCTGAGGAGCAAGCCAAGAAGTACTTTTTCGGGAGCACGTCTGTTTCCGCTCTCGGTTATAGTTTAATTCATGTTATGCCTGAAAGTAAAAAAATCTTCGGGAAAGTTGTTTTTGATAAAGAGAGCAAACTTATTTTGGGAGCATCATTTTGGGGAGCACCTCAATCCGCATATTATGCAGATTTGATTTCCGGATTAATTCGTTCCAAAGCGTCATATACTATCTTGGCGGATATTAATTTTAATTATACGCCTCCGGTTTCACCTTTTATTAATCTATTAAGTATTTTAGGAAAGAAAGCAAATGATAAATAAAAATTTAACTATTGTTGATAACCCTTTGGTTTTAAGGGATTTAACTATTCTCAGAGATAAAGAAACCGGAGTACGTGAATTTAGAAACGGACTTCGCAGAGTTTCATATTCTCTTGCGATTGAAGTGAGTAAACTTTTTACAATTAGAAAAATAAGGGTAGAAACTCCGCTGATAGAAACAGACGGAATAGAATTTGAAAAAGATGTAATTTTAGTTCCTGTACTTAGAGCCGGATTAAGTATGGTGAATTCATTCTTAGAGCTGCTCCCGGAAGCAAAGGTTGGTCACATAGGTTTACAGAGAAATGAAGAAACATTGGAACCTGTTGAATATTATTACAAAACACCTAAAGCTTTATCCTCAGCTAAGGTGATTGTTCTTGATCCGATGTTAGCAACCGGAGGAAGCGCTTCGGCTGCATTTACCTTTCTTAAAAATAGAGGAGCGGCAGATATTACTCTTGCTTGTTTAATTGCTGCTCCCGAAGGAGTAAATAAAATTGTAGCGGAGCATCCCGATATTAAAATTATTGCTGCTTGTCTCGATGAAAAATTAAATGAAAACGGGTACATTGTTCCCGGATTGGGTGATGCGGGAGACAGAACATTTGGCACGCTTTAGTCTTTTTTTACTAATATTTAATTCTTTTATTTTCGCTCAGAGTTACCCCGATAAGGAGATTGATTCCTATATTCGACAAATTACCGAGAGAATTTCTTCGGAAAATTATCTTTCCGCGGATAGTTTGATACAGACTTTTAAGTCTGATTACCCAACTTCATCATTTCCTTATATTTATGATGTTGCAAACATTATTACAAGAGATTTTAATTGTAACTTAAAGTTAGATAATAAAAGGATTTATGTCAACTTATCTATAGCTGATGATATAGCCGATTCATTACTGCAAGTTGACAGCTTAGATATTTGGACTAATTATCAAAAAGGGATTGTCGATGGATATAGAGCTTATTTTGAAGCATTGAAAGGGAATTACTTTTCGGCTTACGATTATGGCAACAATTCACTAAGTTACTTTAGCAAATGTCTTTCCATCGATTCCTCTTTTGCCGATGCTTTAATTGCCGAAGGAACTTACGATTACTGGATTGCTGAAAAACTGGGTTGGCTTCCTTTTGTGCCGGATAAACGGGAGCATGCCATTAAAATTATTTATGACGGAATCAGACGGAATTCTTATCATCGGGAACTTGGTGTCTCTTCGCTTTTTTGGATTTTGAAAAACGAAAAAAAATATAAAGAGGCTAAGACATTAATAAAAGAAGAATATATAAAATATCCTACAAATAGATATATTATTACTGCTTTTGCAAATATTGAGAAAGAATTTAATAAATTACACTCGGTCCAGCTTTACGGTAAAGCTTTAATTATTACATTAAAACGTAAAGAAAGAAACAGAATAAACGAGATAATTTTACGGCATAAAATCGCGATGCTTGATGCTGAATTGGGGAGAAAAAATGAAGCGATTTATGAATGTAAGAGAATTCTAAAGATTAAAAATTTATCTAATTGGGAAAAAGAAAAATTAGAGGATAGATTAGAGAAAGTTAGGGAACTATATTTGCAATTAAAGGGTAAGCATCAAGAATAGTTATTGACTTTTGATATTCTTTTATCTATTTAACGATATGCAATCACAAATTACTGAAATAGAGTACGAACGCTTATTAAACGAACTTCTTGAGAGTTGTAGGACTCATATTAAATCTGTTGACGAGGATTTAATAAGAAGAAGTTTTAAGACAAGCTTTGAAGCGCATCGAAATGATTATCGGGATTCTGGAGAACCTTATTTTTATCATCCCTATGCTGTTGCAAAGATTCTTTCGGAAGAGATAAGTCTCGATGATTATTCGGTTGCTGCTGCCTTGCTCCACGATGTTGTTGAAGATACGGAAATCAGCTTGGATTTTATTGCTAAGGAATTCGGTGAAACCGTTGCCGAAATAGTTGACGGTGTAACTAAAATCGGGGGAGTTTTTAAAGGGCACGAAATTAATCAAGCGGAAAATTACAGAAAACTCCTTCTCTCAATGGTTAGGGATTTACGTGTAATTCTTGTGAAATTTGCCGATAGACTTCACAATATGCGAACGCTTAATTATGTTCGTCCGGAAAAGCAGAGAAGAATTGCAAGGGAAACGCTCGAAATATATGCTCCCTTTGCAAATCGTTTCGGATTAGGTAAGGTTAAGTGGGAATTGGAGGATTTGTCCTTCAAATATCTTAATAAAGAAGCTTATGCGGAATTGGCAAAAAAAGTGCAGGAAAAAAGAGCCCAGCGTGAAAAGTACATTCAAAAGTTTAGTCAGCCTTTAATTGTTAAGCTGAAAGAGGAGGGAATTAAATTTGAAATTTCCGGTAGAGCGAAACATCTTTACAGTATTTACCGTAAAATGATAAAATTGAATACAACTTTTGAGAATATTTACGATTTACTTGCAATCAGAATAATTGTTGAAGACAATAATCCGAACCTTTGTTACACCGTGCTGGGAATAATCAATCAAATGTACAAACCTATCGATAGGTTTAAGGATTACATTTCGATTCCTAAGAAAAATAATTACCAATCGCTTCATAATACTGTACTGGGACCTAACGGACAAGTTGTTGAAATTCAGATTAGAACAAGAAAAATGCACGAAATTGCCGAACGCGGTGTTGCGGCTCACTGGAAATATAAGGAAGCTTCATTTACTTCGGATAAAGAGATGGAAGAGTGGGTAAATTGGATTCGGGACGTTTTTGAAACGGCAAGCAAGGATGAAGCTACCAAAGAGATACTTGCAAGTTTTAGGATGAATTTGTATCAGGAGGAAATTTATATTTTTACTCCGAGAGGCGATTTATTGCAGCTTCCTGCCGGTTCTACTCCTGTTGATTTTGCATTTAATATTCACTCCAATATAGGGGAGCATTGTATCGGAGCAAAAGTAAACGGAAAAATTGTTCCTTTAAATACCCCGCTTAGAAGCGGCGATCAAGTTGAAATAATTACATCGAAAAATCAGCATCCCAATGAAAGTTGGCTGCAATTTGTAAGGACGCACAAAGCTAAAAATCAAATTAGAAAGTACATCAATAGGCAGGATGATAAAATTGTTGAACAGGGGAAGCAGATTTGGGAAAAGAAACTTAAAAAGCTCAAGTTGATTTTTACCGATGACGATATTCAGAAATTATCAAACAAGCTGAAGTTCAACAATCCAAGGGAGTTTTTTAAGGCTATCGGCGACGGGGAATTGAACCTTGATGAAGTTATTGCTCCGAAGGATGAAAAACATGAAGAAACAAATGAACTGAAGTTAGACAAGTTTGTTTCTCATGTGAGGAAAGGCGCCGGCGGAGTACTGGTGGAAGGGGAACATAAAGGTTTTGATATTCATTATGCAAAATGCTGCAATCCTATTCCCGGCGATCCTGTTGTGGGATTTGTTACAATCGGCAGGGGAATTACAATTCACAGAAAAGATTGTAAAAACCTAATTTCACTTGCTAAAAATAATCCGGAAAGACTTGTGCCGGTAGATTGGCAGAATTTGAAAGGGAATGAGTTTGTTGCAGCGATTTCGATAAAAGGGGAAGATAATCCGGGAATTTTGAAAGACGTTTCAAACAGTATTACGAACTATAAAGATACTAACATCTATTCCGTGAATATTTCAACCAAAGAAGGTCTGTTCCACGGAATAATTACGGTTTATGTAACCGACATCGGACATCTGGAGCATTTGATTGCAAGACTGAAGAAGGTACGAGGTGTTTTTTCAGCAGAAAGATTGGTAACCGGAAAATCGCATGACAGATGAAAAACGATATGTCGGAATTGATTACGGCACGGTAAGAATAGGAGTTGCGATAAGCGATCCGCTCGGCTGGTTTGCCACGCCGCTGGCAACAATCGATAATAATCCCGATTTTTGGAGAAAGTTTTTCGAGTTGTTAAAGGATTATAAAATTAACGCATTTGTTGTCGGTTATCCTCTTAAAGAAAGCGGAGAAGCGTCTTCCATTATTAAAGAAGTGGAAAAATTTATTGAAAGATTGGAAAAGAAATTCAGGCTCCCGGTAATTAAAGTTGATGAAAGATATTCATCGATGATAGCAGAGCAGCAAATAGTTGAATCGGTAAAATCGAAGAAGAAAAGACGCGATAAAGGACTTATTGACAGAAACGCCGCGGCGGTTATTCTAAAAGATTTTCTCGAAGAAAGGGAGCACAGTAATTAAAATAATAATTTGACTTTGAAGTCATTTAAAATTATTTTTTGTGATAAATTAACTAAAAAATAGGAGCAACATAATGGCACTTGATGCTTTAGGAATGGTAGAAACAAAAGGTTTGGTTGGTTCGGTTGAAGCTGCCGATGCTATGGTGAAGGCTGCAAAAGTGGAACTAATCGGAAAAGAGACAATCGGCGGCGGTTATGTAACTGTTATGGTAAGAGGCGATGTAGGAGCAGTTAAGGCTGCAACAGATGCCGGAGCAGCGGCGGCACAACGCGTTGGCGAATTGGTTTCCGTACACGTCATTCCTCGTCCTCATGCAGATGTTGAAATGATTCTTCCCAAAAAAGGATAACACGGCTCTATGCAATTAGCTTTAGGCTTAGTGGAAACGAAAGGTCTTGTAGGCTCAATTGAAGCCGCCGATGCAATGTTGAAAGCGGCAAACGTTAAGCTGATAGGAAAAGAAATTGTAACCGGCGGAATGGTTGCTATTAAAATTGTCGGCGATGTTGCCGCAGTTAAATCTTCGGTGGATGCCGGAGCCGCCGCCGCGCAGAGAGTTGGTCAGCTTGTTTCAATTCATGTTATTCCTCGTCCCGATGATCAATTGGAAAGTATTCTTTATTCGGAATCGAAATCATCGCGACCTCGCCGTAAAAGAAAACAAAAGGAAGCTCAACTTGAGAAAAGAGAAGATTTGTTTTCCGTGATTGAAGAACCTGAAGTTGTCGAACAGCCGGAAATTTCCGAGGAACTTGAGCAACAGAAGGAAACTGCAGCGGTAAACGGAGAGCAGAAGCTTGATGAAATCGTCAAAGATGAAAATGAATTACCTACCGAAGATGCGGCTGAAATAACGCCCGAATCCGCAGCGGAAAATAAATCGGTTGAGGAAAACGAGAGTAAGAGCGATGAAGGTTATATTCCTCCTCTAGCTGAATTGGAAGAAATGAATGTTCACCAATTGCGGCATTTGGCAAGGCAGTTCACCGACTTCCCGATTAAGGGCAGAGAAATTTCCCGTGCTAACAGACAGGGTTTGATAGACCTTTTTGAGAAATTAAGAAAATAAATTTCTTTTAAACTGCTCTAAGATTTGCAATATGTTTTATATTTCGGTATTAATTTATCGAGTTAGTTAGTTAATCAGGCAAATCTTAGAGACAGTTTTTTTATATGAAGAAGAATTGGTTTCACATATCGATAATAGTTTTGTTTTCAATTGTTGTCTGGACAATTGTTACACTTTCTGATAATTTTTATACTAACGTATATTTGCCTGTACGAGTTAAAGTTCAAAATCATGATTATACGCTGAGTTATGTTTCGGATAAGTTTGTTATTGTCGGCGTTCAAGGCGAGGGTTGGGTTTTATCTTCATATTATTGGGGAGCAAACAGATATTTTGACGTAACATTGAAGGGAAAGAAAAAAGAAACGCAAATAGTTACTCGCGATGTTTTGAAGAAAAATCATATTTTTGCATCAAACGTTAACATTGTTTCGGTAAGTCCTGAAATATTGAAGATTGACATTGATAAAAAGATTACAAAGGAAGTAATAGTAAAACCTAAATTTAATTTGAACTTAAAAGGAGATTACGGACTAATTGAAACTCCCAAAGTTACTCCTTTAAAAGTTGAACTTTCAGGACCCGCTTCAATAATCAGAAATATTGATACCGTTTACACGGAGAAAATTTCACCCGCAAAAGCGGACGACAGTTTATCCGTTACTGCGCCGCTTACTTTGCCTGAATTCACTTTTTCCAAAACGAGAGATGTTATTGTAACGTTTAATATTCAGAAGGTCGTGGATAAAAGAATTGATAACGTCCCGATTAAAGTTATCGGTTCGGAAAGGAACAATTCCAAATTATTAATTTTCCCCGATAAACTAAGCGTTGTAGTCAGAGGAGGGATTAAGATCGTAGGCAGATTGAATCCGGATGATGTTTCGGCTTATGTATTATTCAAAGATGCTTTGGAAGATACAACAGCCTCCTTAGCGCCACATTTGGTTTTGCCGCAGAATGTTAAATTAGTTACTTTCACTCCTGAAAAAATTGATTATATAATAAAGAAGTAGTCTATGTTTATTTCATTTGAAGGTCTCGACTTTTCCGGTAAATCCACACAAGTTTCATTACTTAAAAATTATCTCGAAGAGAATAATAAATCGGTTTACCTTATTCGCGAACCGGGAGGAACTGCAATTTCCGAGAAAATCCGGGAACTGCTCTTGAATAAAAAACATTTCGAGATGCACTCGGAGACGGAATTGTTACTCTTTTACTCAAGCAGAGCGCAACTGATTCGCGAAGTTATCCGTCCCAAGTTGGAAGAAGGAATATTTGTCTTATCGGATAGGTTCCACGATTCCTCAACGGCTTATCAAGGTTACGGAAGAGGATTAGACTTGAATTTTATCGGAAATTTGAACGGGTTTGTTATCGGTGATACTCTTCCCGACATCACTTTTTTTATTGATGTTTCTTTAGACGAAATTGAAAAAAGGAAGAAGTTAAATGCCAAGATTGAGCTGGACAGAATAGAATCATCGAATCGTCGGTTTTATGAAAAAGTAAGAAAAGGATATTTGGAATTATCGGAGAAGGAAGAAAGATTTAAACTCATTGACGGAAACAGAGAGGTTCATGAAATATTTGATGACATCT
>CAYLYR010000095.1:0-8395 GCA_964387835.1 uncultured Melioribacter sp. | reverse complement strand
TCCCTCGCAATGACACGACCTTTACAAACTTTGAACTGAAAAGATTTCTCCCTTCTCTTCGTTTCGGTTGAACTGACACATTAAAACCGATTAACCATTTCAACTACTTCGTAGTTGGCGGCTGTGCTGCAGCTTCAACAATCCCCGAATTTCATTAGGGTAAATTGTGTTACTCCTTTTCGCAGAATTCTCGATACGAGTCTGCGAACACATGAATGACTAATTACCATTTATAAATTTTTACAATGTAAGAGATTTTACAATTTTAATAACTATTTGTATTGATTTTATTGATTAAAACAGCTATTTTAACACTTCGATTTTTGAGCCGAAGTGGCGGAACTGGTAGACGCGCATGACTCAAAATCATGTATCCGCGAGGATGTGCCGGTTCGAGTCCGGCCTTCGGTACAAAAAAAGGGAGATTAATCATCTCCCTTTTTTAATGCTTAATTTACCGACAAATTAATTCTATTATTGTTTCTCATCTAAAATTTCATTTACTATTTTTTCCGTATCAAGAGCAATAACCAACTCTTCATTCGTAGGAATTCTCAACACCTTAACGTGCGATTTATCAGATGAAATAATTGATTCTCCCTCGGCTGTTTCATTTAAATTGTCATCCAATTCAATCCCGAGATACTGCATATTCTCACAAACCGTTTTTCTCACCATTTGTGAATTTTCGCCGATTCCGCCTGTAAAAACGAGCGCATCCAATCCGCCCATAGCAGCAGTATATGCTCCGATATATTTTTTAATTCTATATGTAAAAACGTCAAAAGCATTTCTCGCACGCTTATTTCCTTCGGCTACCGCTTCTTCAATTTCACGCATATCACTGCTTTCACCGCTAATCCCGAGAAGTCCGCTATGTTTGTTCATTAGAGTATTTGCCTCCATAATTGAAAGCTCTTCCTTGCCCATAATATAAAGAATTACCGATGGGTCCATATCGCCGACCCTCGTTCCCATTAGTAATCCCTCAAGCGGAGTAAAGCCCATTGTTGTATCAACAGATCTGCCGCCGTCAATAGCCGCCATGCTTGCTCCGTTACCGAGATGAGCGGTAATTACTTTTAAATCTTCAATCTGTTTTCCTAATCTCGTAGCTGCTCGCTTGGAAACATAACGATGTGAAGTTCCGTGGAAACCGTATTTTCTAATTTTATATTTTTTATACAATGTATAAGGGATCCCGTACAAGTAAGCTTTGGAAGGCATATTTACATGGAAAGCCGTATCAAAGACCGCAACCTGAGGTTTATCGGGCATATAATCTTTTGCGGCTTGAATGCCTTTAATATTTGCCGGATTGTGCAGCGGAGCAAGCTCAATGTTCTCCTTTAATGCTCTCATCACTTCATTGGTAATCAAAACAGAACCGGAGAATGTTTCCCCTCCATGAACTACTCGATGACCAACCGCATCAATTTCATTCACATCTTTTATTACTCCATGGTTCTTACTCATCAATACTGCAATAACATATTCTATCGCAATTTTGTGATCCAGAATTTCACCGACAATTCTAATTTTCTCCCCGTTTCGCGGAGCATGAGTTAAAATAGCCGAAGCCATTCCTATTCGTTCAACAGCTCCCTTAGCAAGAGAAGCCCCGATTTGCGTTTCAATAAATTGATATTTTATTGAAGAACTACCACAATTTAATACTAAAACTTTCATCAATTTCCTCTATGAAATAATTTTTTCGTTTTCATCATATTTGAAAAATCCCTCGCCGGTTTTTTTCCCTAATTTCCTCTCTCTTACCATCTTTCTCAGAAGCGGACAAGGTCTGTAGCGAGGCTCGCCGAGAGTCTGCCAAAGCTGCTGCATCCACGTTAAAACTTCATCCAAACCCATTTGGTCGGCTAATTCCAAAGGACCGACTTGCATATTAAAGCCCAATTTCATTGCAGTGTCAATATCCTTAGCCGAAGCCAATCCTTCAAGAAGAATATGCATAGCCTCATTCAAAAGAGGAATAATTGTACGTGTTGTAACGTAGCCGGGATAATCATAAACTTCAATAGGAGTTTTACCGATGGCAACTGCAAATCTTTTTATTTTCTTTAATGTTTCGTCTTCGGTTTCCACTATTCTCACAAGCTCAACCAACGGAACTTTAGGAACAGGATTTAGGAAGTGCATCGCCATTATTTGCCCTTTTCTTTTTGTTACTTGAGCAATGTTATCCAGACTGAGTGTAGATGTAGTTGAAACGAAAAGTGCGTTATTTTTTGCAATTCTATCCAATTTATAAAAAATCTCTTTTTTCAATTCTTCGTCTTCCGGGACCGCTTCAATTATTATATCGCATTGATCCAGTTTTTCAAGATTTGTATGCCAAATTATTCTGCTTAATATGGCTTTTTTCTCACTCGTTGTCATTCCCCAACGAGCTATTTCCCGATTCATGCTTTCTTCTAATTTAGCTTGAGAATTCTTAACCGATTCGGAATTTTTCTCGACAACTTTAACCTCAAGTCCGGCAGACGCAATAGCCTGAGCGATTCCCTGCCCCATAACTCCGGCTCCGACAATTGCCACCTTATCGGCTTTTCTAATCTTACTTTCTTCACTATTTTTAAGTAAATCTTCTAATTTCATTGTACTCATCTCTATTTCTATATTTATTTTTTTCCGTTAATTAAAAATAGTAAAATTCATTTCATCGGGAAAGGGAAAACATAAAAAAGAGTTGAAAATCTTTTTTAGATATTATCACCTTAACACTTAATTCCGAGAAATTAATAGTTCTCTACTTCCATCTCCCAAAAGAGTAATTTTAACCAAATATTTATATTCCGGTACCGCTTCAGGGAATAATTCCGCCCACTCGATAAAAGTAATTGCTTCCTCATCAGAAAGATACTCGTCGATTCCAATATCGTAAAGTTCCTCTTCCCTTTTAATTCTGTAAAAATCAAAATGATAAATTTTCATATTACCGATATATTCATTTACAATAGCAAATGTAGGACTTGAAACTTCATCAATCCCAAATTCCTTTGCAGCCGCTTTTACAAAAAAAGTTTTCCCCGCTCCGAGATTTCCTTCCAAAAGCACAACATCCCCTTTTTCAAGTTTTGAAGCGAATTCCCGCGCTATCCTAATCGTTTCATCTTCCGTTTTAATCTTCTTAAAGTTTTCCGATTCCATAGTTATTATCTTTATGTAATTTTTTATGAAAAACCCCGCCCTTAAAAAAAGGACGGGGCAAAATTTGTAATTTACCTATTCGGTTTAACGATTATTTTTCTTTTGCCGGAATATGACCGAGTTTTAGTTCATCCGCGATTCTTTTTGCTTTGAGCAAAGTGTTCAGCAGTTCACTAATTCCCTGCGAAGCTACGCTGACAGTTCTGTTCGCAACCGGTGAATAAAGGAATGTACCGGGCAGGCTTTCAATATTTCCATCAAAAGCGATTCCTACTATTTCCGCATTTTTATTAATTACCGGACTTCCTGAATTTCCGCCTACAATATCGTTAGTGGAGATAAAGTTGTACGGAGTTGAAAGTTTCATATCTTTAGGCGGATTAGCCCAACGTTCCGGCAATGCCCAAGGATATTTTTTCTGATGTCCGTAATAGCGGTTGTAAAGTCCGTAAAAGGTTGTGAATAACGGAGCTAAAGTACCGTTGTAACGGTAACTTTTCATAACGCCGTCGCTTATTCTCAACGTAAATGTAGCGTCCGGAGGGATTGAAGTTCCGTAAACATCAAATAATGCTCTTCCCAAATCATCCTCAAGTACGCTTTCCGTACGGTGAGCTTCCTTAAATTCCTTATTGTACTTTTTCAACTGCGGCTGTGTAATTCTTACAAAACGGATAAAGGGGTCGTTCGAGTTGAGAATGTCATCGGGATTTTTCTTTAAAAATTCATTTAAAGATTCTCTCGAAGCCAATGCCGATTTGGAAAGAAGATAATCAGCGGCTTCTTTTCCGGACAATCCGTTGAACAAATCGCTGACAATCGGATGAGTTTTAGGCAGATACATTTCGATAAGATTAACTTGCAGCGCTAATTTTTGGTTTTCAACCGATTTATCAAACTTCGAGGGGAAAATTCCCTCTATTGTTTTTTGGAGATCATCTCCCTTGTACATCGGATTTCTCTTTTCTTCGGGTAATTTCATCTGTTCGGCATATTTAATAACGGCTTGTGCAATTGTGAAGTACCTTGAAGAAACTCTCGGATTGATAGTAAACGCTGCTACTTCTCCCGCATGACGGCGATATTCTTGCTGAATAACATCAATTGCCGACCAAAGATGACCATACTTTGCTTTTAACTCGGGATTTGCATCAACCTTAGCTTTGAAGCTTTTTTCAAATGCTTTTTTTCGAGCAATAAAATAGGGATCGACAAGCGCTTTGTAGATTCCTTTATAAACTTTTGCGCTGTTTGCCAAGTAGAAAGTTGAACCTTCCAAATCTTTCTTCTTTTCGGGATGTTTTATCATCTCATTTTCCAAAATATTTACAACGCCGTTCAAAAGAAAGTCGGTAGCTTTGTATCTGTAATCTCTTTCAAAAAGCATTTGAGAAACGGTTTTCACTCTCTCGGTTCTACCGGGGTTTCCAACTACAAACAAAGGCTCACCGGGATGCGCTCCGTTCGGACTCCACTTGTAATAATAATCTGTGTGTAAAGGTTTCCCGTCATCATCGTAAACGCGTAAAAAAGCAAAGTCGGCATCATAGCGCGGATAAGTAAAATTATCAGGGTCGCCGCCGTAAAGTCCTACGGCTCTCTCATTAACCAAAACCATTCTTACATCTTTATATCTTCTGTAACCGTACAACGAATATTTCCCTCCGCTGTATAATTCGGTAACCTTACAAATCAATCCGGTATCATCCGAATATTGTTTTTCCAATTCCTGAATTTTTTCCCGCTTGTTTGCCGTTTTGGCGCTGTCGGTTTTTCCTTCTTCAATTGCTTGATGAATCTCGTCGGTTACATCTTGAATCAGTACCAACTGATCGACAAATAAGTTCGGCACTTTTCTCTCATCTTTAAGAGTAGGCGCATAAAAACCGGTTGCGGCAATATCTTCCCCTTCTTTTTGAATTCTGTTAAGGATAAAATCCACACAATGATGATTTGTCATTACAAGTCCGTCAGCCGAAACAAAAGATGCCGAGCACCAATTGGCAAATTTCAACGCCGACATTCTAACTTTTTCCAGCCACTCAGCGGAAGGTTTAAATCCGTAAGTAGAATCGAAATAATCAACAGGCGCATCTTCAAACGTCCACATTTTTCCCATATCAATTTTGCTCGCTTTAACCGTGTCCGGATTAAAGGGCATATTTTGAGGAAAAACCGTAAGAGCGCTAAAAATTAGAACTGCGATAAAACCGATAAATTTTTTCACTTTTAATTATCCTTCTTTTGTTTTAAAATCTACAATATCGTTTGACGCTTCAAAAGAATCAAAGTGTCATTTTTGAATCAATTTTTACAAAAACATTCAATAAAACTTTTGTAATCAGCTCAAGCTAAAAAACTACGTTCTCTTCGTATGCGCCGAAATGTTTTTTAAGTTCGGCAACCATTTCTCCGAGAGTAACATAATTTTCCGCCGCTTCAATAAAAACAGGCATTAGGTTTTTATTATTAACAACCGCATCGCTTATTTTCGCGAGTGATTTCTCCACCGCAGCATTATCTCTACGCGCCTTCAAACTCTTTAATCTTTCAACCTGTTTCTCTTCAACTTCTTTCGTTACCTTGAGAATCGGAATATCAACTGCTTCCTCTTCGTCAACAAACTCATTAACTCCGACAACAATCTTTTCCTTGTTGTCCAGTTCCTTTTGGTAACGATAAGCAGCTTCCCCGATTTCCCGCTGGAAATATCCCGCTTCGATTGCAGGAATAACGCCGCCGTAGGAATCGATTTCAGCAAAAATTTTATTTGCTTCCTCTTCCATTTTATCAGTTAACGATTCAACAAAATAACTTCCTCCGAGTGGATCAACAGTATTAATTACACCTGTTTCGTAAGCTATAATCTGCTGAGTTCTAAGCGCAATCTTAACGGCTTTTTCACTCGGCAGGGCAAGAGTTTCATCCATCGAGTTTGTATGAAGCGATTGCGTTCCGCCGAGTACTCCGGCAAGCGCTTGAAGAGCAGTTCTCACGATATTGTTTTCCGGCTGCTGTGCGGTTAAAGTACAACCTGCTGTTTGCGTATGAAACCTCAGCCACCACGAACGCGGATTTTTAGCTCCGTAAACTTCTTTTAATCTCTTTGCATAAATTCTTCGCGCTGCTCTGAATTTTGCAATTTCTTCGAAAAAGTCGAGATGTGAATTGAAGAAGAATGAAATTCTCGGTGCAAAACTATCTACGTCCATTCCTCTTTCCATGCAGCTTTCTATGTATGCAAAGCCGTCGGCAAGCGTATATGCCAACTCCTGTGCCGCAGTTGAGCCTGCTTCACGAATATGATAACCGCTTACGGAAACGGGATTCCACTTAGGAACTTCGTTCGTTGTGAACTCAATCATATCCGTAATAATCCGCATCGAAGGAGTTGGAGGATAAATATATTCCTTTTGCGCAATGTACTCTTTCAGAATATCATTCTGCAATGTACCGCGAAGTTTATCGAAACTTACTCCCTGCTTTTTTGCAACCGCAAGATAAAAAGCAAATATCATCGCTGCGGGAGAATTAATCGTCATCGAAGTTGAAACTTTATCGAGAGGAATTCCTTCAAACAAAATTTCCATATCTTCAAGTGATGAAATCGCAACGCCGCAAATACCGACTTCTCCTTTGCTCATATCGGCATCGGCGTCCCAGCCCATAAGAGTTGGAAGATCAAAGGCAACCGAAAGTCCGGTCTGACCGTTTTTAAGCAAGTATTTAAATCTGCTGTTCGTATCCTCGGGCGTACCGAAACCGGCGAACTGCCGCATCGTCCAAACTTTTCCTCTGTAGCCGTTAGGATGTACTCCGCGCGTATATGGGAACTGCCCGGGAAATCCGAGTTTCTCGGTGTAATCAAAATCGGGAATATCCTCCGGCGTATAAAGCGGATTAACTTCTTCGCCGGAGACGGAAGTGAACTTCAGTCCGTTTTCTTTTGCATTCTTTAACGCTTCGAGATATTCTTCTTTTGCTTTTAAAAATTTCTCACGTGGATTCATTTGTTCCTCAATTCCTTTTTAATAACATTTTATAAAATAAATAAGAAATTACTTTCTCCCAAATTTTTTGTCTAATTCGTTTAACGAAATTTTCACTATTATCGGTTTGTTACAAGGCGAAGAATAAGGATTGGAAGTTGCGAATAACTGATCGACAAGCGACTTCATTCGCGCCGAAGAAAGATTTTCATCCAACTTGGCGGCAGCGTACCGAGCGTATATTTCGGCAAACTTTTCCTTACTCAATTCGGTTCTTTCCGATTTAATCATTTTCAGCATCTCTTCCAAAATTCCCAGCAGCGTTTTCACCTCCGAGCCTAAATCAACATCCGAGGGAACGCCGGTAATCGAAATTGTGGAATTACTGAAATATCTTATCTCAAACCCGATTGCGGTGAAGTATTTATCATACTGCTGCAGAATCTTAAAAGCCTCTTTTCCTATCCGCAAAGTTTGGACAAATAGCAGCTGCTGTGAAAAAGGCATATTAGAAGACAACGCCGAAAGAGCTTTTTCATATATAATTCTGATATTTGCAAGATACGCATCGATTATCATCAGTCCGCTTTTTATCTGAGTAAGAATATACTTGTTATGCAGATTTGCTACAAAATTATTATCATTTCTATTTCCTTCATTCCCCTGTACGGACTGCTTGTGCTCAACTTCTCTTTGAGTTCTCTCATTGGCAAACGGATGAGAAATAATGTTGTCTCCAACTTCTTTCGCTACATCCTTTTCTATCTCGTTAAAAAGTAAATCCAACTCATCTTCTCCAATCGTACCGCGGCTTTGGGAGTTCGGCATATTTTTTATCGTTTTGTTACTTCTATTTTTTATACTTTCATTTTCCATAACGTTTCCAACAACAGGGAGTATATCGTAACTTCCCAAGTTTTTTTTAATTACTGCATTCACAAAAAGGTAAATTTCCTTCTCATCATAAAATTTAATTTCCTGCTTTGCAGGATGAATATTTACATCTGTTTTTCCCGGATCAACATCAATAAATAGGATAAAAAAAGGATACTCACCCTTGGATAAAATATTCTTATAAGCCGAAAAGACCGCATGATTAACCGATTTGTTTTTAACATATCTTCTGTTAACAAAAAGGTGCTGTTCATATTTGCTATCGGTTAGGAAAGTCGGTTTGGAAACAAAACCGGAAATCTCAATAAAATCAACTTCTTCATAAACTTCAATAAGCATATCCT
>CAYLYR010000094.1:0-8444 GCA_964387835.1 uncultured Melioribacter sp. | reverse complement strand
AACCAATCTGTATTAAAAGATTCCTCGTCGCTCCGCTTCTCGGAATGACAGAATTACTCAACTTTCACTCAATTCCGCAAGTTGTGAGCTTTCTTTATTCCGCCGTTCATCAGTGAAAACTCTCCGCTGATTGCCTAAAAACTTCCATCAATCTAACAAAGTTTGCTTCAACCGTAACAAGATTCATTTCCGACTGAGAAAAATTAATAACAAGAATTCTTCCTCCCCCTTCATCAAAATTGTTACTTATGAAAATTAAGTTAATTTCGTTTTTCTCACGGTTTAGAACCAAAGGCGAATATCCGTATGAGTTAAGCTCTGACTTTATTTTCTCGATTGCTTTATTGTCGGGTATTTCTTTATCCGATTTAAAAGAAGCGTTGGAAATTGCAACTCCGTCAATATTATTTAAAACATCTTTTGCCATATCAAAATCAACTTCGTCAAGCGGCGAGAGAAAATAAACCAATCCGTAAGTGAAAAACAGTGCGACCGGTCCGATTGAAATATTGAATTCATCTTCGTAATCCGTATCCGAATCGGCGCCAACGTCAGAATCATCAGCGGCGCTGAAATTCTCGCCGTCATATTTAAGAAGCGCGGTTTTAATATTTTCCAACTGAGACGAAGCCGTAAAACATCCCGGCAATGTTACAATTCCGAAAAGTAAAAGAAGACTTAAAATTTTTGATTTTCTTTTCATTGGTATTTATCCTGATTAATGTTTTGTCGAGTCGGAATCCGTGTTAACGTCTGTTTTGCTCTTCTTTTTTCCCATCACGTCGTTCAGGTTAGGAATATTAAAGTTAGAGGATAATTCTCCTATTTTTTCCAAGTCTATTTTGCCGACGATGTTCACAAACGTTGCTTCCGATGTATCGACTGCGGTAACCACCAATCCCTGAATTACGCTGTTGTTATCCGTTTTAATAAATACGTTTGTGCGTTCGTCTTTACTTTTTTGGCGGACTAATCTGTCCCATCCCTTTTTCATCAATTTTTTGTTGATTTGATTTATTAACTTAAAAACGGATTTTGTTTTTGTGGAATCGATTCCGAAAACATTTACTTTTATTAATTTTAATCCTCCAATCATGTTAGCCAAACTGGAATCCTTCTTACCGTTCACGTCCATGTTTCTCCCCATTTTAGAAACCATTTTCAGCAGATTCTCATTAATTAACACCTCGGTGCTCTCTTCACTGTTTTCAAATTGTTCGAGATTGCCGAAATCAACAAACCCGGGGTATTGGGAATAATCGGTTTCCTGCGCATAGCTTTTTACTGATATTGCAAAAAAGATAACGATGAATATCGAGATTAATTTTTTCATTTTATTTCTCCTATTTAATAATTTTTTCAACTTGGTTTAATCCGTTGTTAATCGGCTTGGAAACTTTATTTACAAGGACATTTTCCACAACAATTTTCTGAGTTTGAGCAAAAATTGAAGCAACCATTTTCAGTGATGCAAGCGTTTCCTCCGTTGCGTTTTCAACGGTTTTCTCATTGTATTTTCCGTAGTAGTTTGTATTCTTTTTCAGAAAAGTAAAAGTAAAAAGGGCAATCAGCAAAATTGAGAATGCAGCAACAAATCCCGGATATTGAAGAAGCGTTCCTTTTTCCTTCCTGCCGGTTTTTTCCGTTACCATCGCATCTAACTTTTCAATAACATCCGAAGGTAAATTTCCTTTTCTCAAACTCTTTACTTTTACCGAGGTACTTTTGTAAGAATCATAGAATCTTTTTGCGTTACTTTTTTTTATAAGGATAAGAGTTACTCTAATTCTTTCCACCGGCGTAACATCTCCGTATGCGGCTCTTATCAACAGCTCTTTCATTTTTTCATTCATAAATTTCCTCCTCAAGAAGTTGAACCATTTCTTGAAGTTTTATTCTTGCACGCATTAAATAAACTTTAACACTGTTCACGGGAATTTTCAATATTTCCGCAATTTCTCTGTACTTAAATCCTTCAATCTCATAGAGTAAAAAAACGGAGCGAAGTTGTTCGGGCAGTCGTGAAATTGCATCTTCGATATTTGTCAAACTGCTTCTTGCTTCCGCGATTCTGCCCGGGTTTGATTCAAAACTTTCGTCCTGAATTAGTTCAACTTCGTTTTCGGTTATCTCGTTGAAGTCTTTTTTCCTTTTTCGTAATATGTCAATCGCTGAATTGTGAGTTGTTTTTAATATCCACGCTTTGGCTTTCGTCCAACTGAAGTTATCGATATTATTCCAAACCTTTAACCAAACTTCTTGTGAAACATCTTCGGCATCCATTTCGTTTTTCAGAAATGAAAAAGCATAGTAGTAAACGCTTTCGCCGTGTCGTGCAATCAAGGTTCGGTATTTTATGTTTTTTATGCTCATCTGCTATAAAGACGAATATAACGGATAAAATGTTACAAATAAAAAATTTTTTCTTTCATGCCAAAAACAATCGGAAAAAAATAGGGAAAGAGAAACCCGAAAGAGAAAAGGGAAAAGGATAAAGTTCGTAAAAAACTCTCGTCTTTGCGAGAAATCCGGCAACAGCCGAATGACGAAGCAATCTCCGGCAAAAAAACAATTGCTGAAAATAGAGGAGATTGCCGTTCCGCGTGTTTTATATTTCCTAAAACATTAGTCCTCAATCCACGCGGCTTGCAATGACGGAATTACTCAACTTTCACTCAACTCTGTGAGCCGAAAAATTGACCGCTTACTAATAGCTGCCGTTTCCAAAAATCAAAAAAATAGTGCAGTGGATTATCTTAAAATTGAAATAAAACTTGAAAACCTCATTATTTTTTTTTACTTTAGTACTTGCCACTGCGCTGCGGTGGCATTTTTTTATTTTTAAAATCAAAACGAGGTATTTAAGTGTCTAATTTTGTTTATCTGAGTCGTGAACGTTTGAATGAATTGGAAGAAGAATTAAAAGATTTAAAAACTAACGGCAGAAAACGAATGGCCGAAAGAATTGCCGAAGCACGCTCACACGGAGATTTGTCGGAAAATGCCGAGTATGATGCGGCTAAAGATGAACAAGGAATGCTTGAGCTGAAAATTAACCAAATGGAAAATATGCTTGCCCGCGCCCGCGTTGTTGATCCGAATTCGTTGTCCAACGAGGAAGTTCACATCCTCGCCAAGGTAACCGTTAAGAACATGAACAACAATAAAACTTACACATATACTTTGGTTTCGCCCGAAGAGGCTGACATCAAGCAGTCTAAAATTGCTGTAACATCCCCTGTAGGAGCTTCGTTAATGGGAAAGAAAAAGGGGGAAATTGTTGCGGCAAAAGTTCCGGCGGGCGTTATCAAATTTGAAATTTTAAATATCGAATAGATTTTTATGAAAGCGGTCAGCCCTCGGAAAATCGAGGAGAAAATACTTTTCTTTATTGAAAAAAACCGCTTGATTGAAAAAGGGGATTCGATTTTAATCGGCTTCAGCGGAGGGGCGGATTCAAGTTTTGTTCTTTATTTTCTGAATAAATATGCGGCAAAGTATAAAATTAAAATTGCCGCTGTACATGTCAATCACAGTCTCAGAGGCGAAGAAGCCGAAAGAGATGAAAAATTTTGTAAAAGAATTGCTGAAGAAACGGGGATTGAGCTGTTTGTTAAAAGAGTGGACGTTAAGGAGTTCTCCCGAAAAAACAAATACTCGATAGAAGAAGCCGCAAGGATTTTGCGTTACGATGTGTTCGAGAAAATAGCGGAGAAAGAAGATTTTTCCAAGATATGTACCGCTCATAACATGAATGACAACAGCGAGACGATTTTACTGAATTTGTTCAAAGGAACCGGAACGGTAGGATTGAGCGGAATTTCCCCAAAAAGAGATAAGATAATTCGCCCGATTCTTGCTGTAACGAGAGATGAAATAGAAAGTTATTTAAAGTCTCATAACATTCCTTTTATTACCGATTCCTCAAATGCGGACGTTAATTTTTTAAGGAATAAAATTCGGCATGACATTCTTCCCGTTATCCGAAACGGAATCAATCCCAATGTTGATAAAGCGATTCTTAACCTATCCGGAATAATGTTGAAAAGGAATTCGTTTATAAAGAAATATGCTGCCGATTTGCGCATAAATCTTTTATACGAGAAAAACGGTGAACTGATATTAAACATATCGCGGCTTGATTCCGATTCCTTCCTTTTGCTGGATGAAATTCTCAGACCGAAATTGGAAAATATATTTTCCTTTACGCCCGAATACCAAGACATTGAGAAGATAGAATCTTTAATTAAAGCTCGGAAAGGAACGGCGGTTACATTCAGAAATAGATTGCAAGGAATAAGGGAAGAAAATGAGATTGTGTTTTATCGTCCGGATAGAGAACTCGAGACAAAGGAAATTATTTTTAAGCTTGGCGAAAATGTTAAAAACAAAGAGATTGAGCTTGTTTTTAAAAGCGATTTAAGTAGAGAGTCCGGTTGTGAAATAATTTCATTGGACGATTGCGGCGAAACTTTTATTTTAAGGAAATGGAAAAGCGGAGATAAGTTTCAGCCTTTGGGAATGAGGAAAAATAAGAAAATCTCCGATTTCTTAACCGACATAAAAGTTCCCTCGCGAAATCGTAATAAAATTTACGTATTGGAAAATAGAAGAGAGATAATTTGGGTTGTAGGATACCGAATAAGCGATAAAGTAAAAATTAAAAATAATAGCAGGAAAAAAGTAAAGTTATGCGTCAAAAAGATGATGTGAACCCGAGTTTAATAAGAGTTGGAAACGAAAAGTTTGTTCCTTACATCAAGGAGGAAGATATTTTAAAAAGGGTCGCCGATTTAGGCAGCCGAATATCGGAAGAATATCACGGCAAACTCCCGATTTTCATTGGAATTCTTAACGGTTCGTTTATGTTCTTATCCGACTTGCTGAAAAATGTTTCAATAAAATGCGAAATGGATTTCTTTAAGCTTTCGAGTTACGGTGATGAAAAAATATCGTCGGGGAAGGTAAAATTACTCAAAGAGTTAAATGCCGATATTTCCGACAGACATGTGATAATTGTCGAAGATATTGTAGATTCAGGGCTTTCGATGAAATACATCGAAGAACTGATTAACGAATTAAATCCCGCTTCAATGAAAATAGCTTCCCTTTTGGTTAAGCCGAATAGCCTAAAGTATGATATAAAAATTGATTATATTGGGTTCGAAATTCCCGATAAGTTTGTTATCGGATATGGACTGGACTATGCGCAGAGATATAGAAATTTGCGCTCTTTATATATTCTTGAAGAATAAAGGAGAATTAGATTAGTATGTTAGATAAATATAGAAATTTTAATATGGCTGAAAATAATCCTAAAAAGGATGAGAAGAAAAAGGGAGGAATGCAGCCTCCGAAGCTTCCCGACGGAGATTTTGACTGGTCTAAAGTAATTAAAACCGTTTTCAGCTGGGGCGCAATTATTATTGCGGCTGTTATTTTTATGCAGTTGATGAATAGCGGTTCTGCAGGTACGGTCGAAATTCCATACGGCGTTTACGAACAATTCTTAAATAACGGAGAAATAGAATCGGGACGTCTGATAAAATCGGATGTTAATGATTATTCCTTTGAAGGCACTCTTAAAAAAGAGAAGAAAATCAAGTTAAACGGAGTTTTCGTAAATGTAAAAAAGTTCTCGGTAACTTTAATCGAACCTGTTGTGCAGCAGCAGGAAAAGGTTTGGAAAGAAAAAGGAGTCGATTTTACATTTGAGAAAGATTCCAATGAGTGGATGACAATACTTGTGGGACTTCTGCCGTGGGTATTTATAATCGGTCTCTGGATTGTTTTTATGAGAAGAATGCAAGGCGGCGCAGGCGGCTCAAAAGGAATATTTAATTTCGGTAAGAGCAAAGCGAGAATGATTAACGAATCCCAGATAAAAGTTACTTTTCAAGATGTTGCCGGAGAAGATGAAGCTAAACAGGAATTGAATGAAATTATTGAGTTTTTGAAAGAGCCGCATAAATTTCAGCGACTCGGCGGAAAAATTCCGCGCGGCGTTTTGTTGTTGGGACCTCCCGGAACCGGTAAAACTCTTTTAGCTCGTGCAGTTGCCGGAGAAGCGGGCGTTCCGTTCTTCTCGATTTCCGGAGCTGATTTCGTCGAAATGTTCGTCGGCGTTGGAGCAAGCCGTGTGCGCGATTTATTCGATCAGGGAAAGAAAAACGCTCCCTGCATTATTTTTATTGATGAAATTGACGCTGTCGGACGTCAGCGCGGAGCCGGATTAGGCGGCGGACATGATGAACGCGAGCAGACACTTAATGCTCTTCTTGTTGAGATGGACGGCTTTGAACAAAACAGCAGCGTTATAATTATTGCCGCCACCAACCGTCCCGACGTTCTTGATCCCGCATTGCTCAGACCCGGACGTTTTGACAGGCAGGTTGTTGTTGATCGTCCCGATGTGAAAGGACGCGAAGGAATATTGAAAGTTCATACAAGAAAAATTCCTCTCGGGAAGGATGTAAACTTGGAAATCCTTGCAAAATCAACGCCGGGATTAGCCGGAGCGGAACTTGCAAATTTGGTAAACGAAGCCGCTCTTCTTGCCGCCCGAAAGAATAAAGATCGTGTTGATATGCGGGATTTTGAAGAAGCCAAAGACAAAGTAATGATGGGAACCGAGCGGCGCAGCATGATTATTTCCGACGAGGAAAAGAAAACTACCGCTTACCATGAAATGGGGCACGCCCTTGTTGCCTTGATGACTCCCGGAGCCGATCCGGTTCATAAGGTTACGATTATTCCCCGCGGCAGAGCGCTTGGGGTAACAACGTATTTGCCGAATGACGAAAAGCATACTTATTCGAAAGAATATCTCGAAGCAATGATTGCCTACGCATTAGGCGGAAGAGCTGCGGAGAAGATTATATTTAATCAATATACAACCGGAGCTGGAAACGATATTGAAAAAGCCACAAAGATTGCACGGAAGATGGTTTGTGAATGGGGTATGAGTGAGAAACTCGGACCTTTGGCTTACGGACAAAAAGAGGAGGAAATTTTCCTCGGGCGCGAGATTACAAAGCACACGGATTTCAGTGAAAAAACCGCCGAAGCAATTGATGAGGAAATACAAGCTATTATTATGAACGGAATGGAAAAGGCTGAGAATATTCTTAGAGAAAATATTGATATGCTTCACAAACTTGCCCATGAGCTTTTGGTGCGTGAAATACTTGACGCTGAAGAGATTAAGAAAATCATGAACGGAGAGGAATTACCGCCTGTGGAGAAGGAAGAACTTCCCGACCACGTAAAAGAATTACTTGAAAAAAGGAATAAAGAATCCGAAAAATCGAATAAAGAAATCTCTCCGGAAGATTCGGATGACAACAGCGGTGAAAATAGCTCGGATAATCTTGACGCGGACAAAGATGAGCAACAGTAATAAAGGTGAAATTGATTACAAAAACGAGCTGCTTCGAAAAAGTATTCATTTAACTTCACTGTTGATTCCAATTATTTATTATTTTATCCCGAAGGAATTAGGCTTAACACTCCTGATTCCTTTGGTCGTTTTTTCTTTATTTGTTGATACGCTGAAGATTTTTTCCCGCAAATTCAGAGAACTATTTATAAAGTTTTTCGGTTTTATGCTTCGCGAACATGAATTGGATGCAAGTAAGCATACTTACACCGGCGCAACGTTTGTACTTCTTTCGGCTCTCATCTCCTTGGTTTTATTTCCCAAAGTTATTTTTATTACCGCTTTTGCCATTTTAATTATTAGTGATACAAGCGCGGCGTTAATCGGCAGAAAGTACGGTAAGCATAAGTTCCTTGCCAAAAGCCTTGAAGGTTCGACTGCTTTTTTTATTTCGGCGGTTGTAGTTGTTCTTATTGCTCCTAAGGTTACCGGAAGTTTAACGGAATATCTTATTGGAATAGCCGGAGCTTTTGTCGCAACGTTCGGAGAAAACCTTTCCTACGGTTGGGCGGACGATAACTTTGTAATTCCTCTTTCGGCGGGAGCAACGATGTTGGCGTTATATTATTGGCTTATGCCGAACATTCCTTTAATCTTAAAAAACGTTCCCAATTAATTGAAACCAATTTTCCGTTAGTATGTTAAAGAGAAAAAAATCGGGTGAGTTATTATGAAAAATAAATTTTTACTTTTGTCTTTAATAGTTGCGGGTTTATTACTCGGAGGCTGCAGTTCAAAAAGGGAAGCGGTAGGAAGCGATGATCAGATAATTGTTGTTGCCGATTCGTCCAACTACAGCCAATTGGAAGGTACGTTACTAATGGTATTAAGTAAAACGATTTATACTCCTCAGGCGGAAAATCTTTTCAGATTAAGAAGAATAAATGTTGAAGAGCTTCCGAAATTCAATAAATGGAAAAATATTTTAATCATTTCTCCTCTAAATACGAAAACACCTACCACTAAATATATTAAATCGATTCTTGATTCAACCGTGCTTTCACTG
>CAYLYR010000093.1:0-8457 GCA_964387835.1 uncultured Melioribacter sp. | reverse complement strand
GAGATTCATCTTAAGGAAGATGAGAAGGAATTTGCAGAGGAATATCGAATTGAGAATATAATTAAAACTCATTCCAATTTTATTTCCTTCCCGATAAAACTAAACGGAAAGCAGATTAATACTATCTCCGCAATTTGGCGTGAACCGAAATCTTCAATCAAAAAAGAAGATTATATTGAGTTTTATAAATTCTTAACTTACGATACCGAAGAGCCGATGGAAATTATTCATAATTCCGTTGACGCTCCGATTCAGTTTACAAGTTTGTTGTTTATACCGAAGAAAAGTTTCGACTTTTTCGGATTGTCGAAAGATGATTACGGACTTGACTTGTACGTACGCAGAGTTTTAATTCAGCATAAGAACAAAGATTTGCTTCCGGAATATCTGGGATTTGTAAAGGGCGTTGTGGAATCGGAAGATTTGCCTTTGAACATTTCGCGCGAAACTTTGCAGCAGAATGTAATCTTTTCAAAAATTTCAAACAGCGTTACTGCAAATATTCTTAATCATTTGAAGAAAATGGCTGAAGAACGCCCGGAAGATTATTCGCAATTTTGGAAAGAACACGGGCGCGTTTTTGCTCTCGGGTATAGCGATTTCGCCAACATGGAAAAATGGATTGAACTTTATCGATTCAATTCTTCCGCCCTTGAGGATGACAAAAAACTTACTTCGTTTGCCGAGTATGTAGAACGGATGAAAGATAAACAGAAAGAAATTTATTACATTTTCGGACCATCTCGTGAAGCCGTCGAAAATGACCCGCACACGGAAATATTTAAGAAAAAGGGAATCGAAATTATCTACTTATTCGATCCGGTAGATGAGTTTGCGCTTAATTCCGTTCGTAAATATAAAGACTACGAGATAAAATCAGTTGACCAGGCGGATTTATCAAAAGTGGAAAAACTTAAAAATGTTAACGATGATAAGGAAGAAAAGAAGGAAGAACTCTCGAAAGATGATAAACTTCAAATGGCAAGTCTCCTCGCTAAGATGAAAGAAATCCTCGGTGAGAAAGTTACTCAAGTTCGCGAAAGTAAGCGTTTAAGCGACAGCCCTTCCGTGCTTGTAAATCCGGATGATTCACTTTCTTCTTCCATGCAGAAAATTTTACAGATTACTAATAATGATAATTCCATTCCGAAGCGGATTATGGAGATTAATTCCGATCATCCTTTGATTCGTAATTTGCTTAAAGTTTTTAAAAACGATTCTCACGATGAATATATAAAAGAAGTAACCGAGCAGCTTTATCAGTCGGCTTTGCTGCTGGAAGGTTACTTGAAAGATCCTCATAAATTGGTTAAGGACATTAACAGAATTCTTGAAAAATCGAGTGAATGGTACGCTAAGATCAAAAATTTGGATTAGCTTTTATTATTGAATATTTGCGAGGCTGTTTCACGATTGGAGTAATTCATTTTGTGGACAGCCTTTTTTAATTTTTAAAAGGTTCACATAATTTATTAAGATGAAAGAAAATAAACTAAAAAACGAGAGAGTAATTGCTTTCGATTTGCTCCGCGCTCTTGCCGTTATTCTAATGATTGAAGGGCACACGGTTCACGTTTTTTTAGATTCTACTCTGCGGGAACCGGAGAACGTTTTTTACTCGACGTGGCTTTTTATCCGAGGTTTTACAGCCCCGCTTTTTATGTTTACCGCCGGCGTCGTTTATGTTTATCTGCTCCTCGGCAAAAACGGGAAAGTACGTCTGCATAAGGGTTTTAAGCGGGGCGCAAGTCTGATTTTACTCGGGTATCTTTTACGCTTTCCTTCTTTCGATATTTTCAGATTAATTCATGCAACCGAGTTACAGATGAAAACTTTTGCTTCTGTCGATGCGCTTCACATTATCGGCTTGGGATTAATTATGCTGAATCTTCTTTATCTAATTTCCGTTAAGAGTAAACTCAACTTCGGCGTTCTTCTTCTCTTGTTTACTTTTGTTTCGGTATTTGCCGCACAGTTTCTCAATGAAAGTAGAGCGGCGGCGGAATTACCAATGTTTTTTCGAGCCTATTTCACACAAAAGGAAGGGACTATTTTCCCCCTTTTTCCGTGGATCGGGTTTATATTATCGGGTGGTTTCGTCGGCTTTTTATTACGCAAAAAAGTCTTTACTTCTAAGGAGTTTGTTTACATTCTCTCGGCTGCATTTCTTATTTTTATAGTCGGAGTAATTTTTAATAATACGATTGATAATTCTTTTGTTAGAAATTTCTTGATATTTGTTAATAGAAGTTCCGCCGTGGTAATTTTACTAACAGCGTTTTATCTCTTGTACAACGGCTTAACTGAATTGCCGCAAACCGTTCAGGCTCTCGGCAGAAATTCATTATTGATTTATGTCGTGCATCTTGTTATATTATACGGTTCTCCGATTTCACTCGGCTTCTATCAGTTAATGCCGGAAAGGCTTTCGCTATTTTGGACGATTATTTCGGTGTTGGTAATGGAGTTTTTGATGATAAGGTTGGCTCTTTTTATAGAACAAAAAAATAATAAATTTTTAGGAAGAAAATCTTTTTATGGAAAGATCTCTAAATACAGATCCGAATTTGAGCTTTGAAGAAGCACAATTCGAACAGACAATCCGTCCGGTTAGTTTCGACCAATTTTTCGGACAGGATAAAATAGTAAACAATTTACGTGTCTTTATTTCCGCTGCAAAAAAAAGGGGAGAAGGGCTTGACCATGTTTTGTTAACAGGTCCTCCCGGATTGGGGAAAACCACACTTGCGAATATTATCGCAAATGAAATGGAGGTCCCGATTAAATCTTCTTCCGGTCCGGTTTTGGAAAAACCGGGCGACTTGGCGGGAATCCTGACAAATCTTGAAGAAAAATCGGTATTGTTTATTGATGAAATTCATAGGCTAAGTTCGGTTGTTGAAGAATACCTCTATTCGGCAATGGAAGATTTCACTCTTGATATAATGATTGATACCGGTCCAAGCGCAAGAACAGTTCAGATTAAGCTTCCTCCTTTTACGCTTGTAGGAGCAACAACGCGCGCCGGACTTTTAACCGCGCCGCTGCGCGACCGATTCGGGATAAAATCCCGTTTGGCTTATTACAACAGCGAACTTCTTTCCATGATTGTGAAACGCTCCGCCGGAATTCTCGGAGTTAAAATTGATGAGCTTGCCGCCCTTGAAATTGCCAAGCGTTCTCGCGGTACTCCGAGAATAGCAAACCGGATTTTAAGGCGTACAAGAGATTTTGCCGATTTTCAATCGCTTGAAAAAATAGACGTGGAGATTGCCAAAACCGCTCTTGAAGCGCTCGAAGTTGATTCCGACGGTTTGGACGAAATGGATAAGGATATTCTCCTCTCAATAATCGATAAATTCGGCGGAGGTCCGGTTGGAGTAAATACAATCGCTGTTTCGGTCAATGAAGACGCGGGAACGATTGAAGAAGTTTACGAACCGTTTTTAATTCAGCAGGGATTTCTGCAGCGAACGCCCCGTGGAAGAGAAGCTACGGATTTAGCTTACAAGCGTTTTAATAGAACGAGAAAAAGAAGTGTGAATAATGAGAAAGGATTATTTGACGAATGATAGAGATAAATGATATTAAAATAGGTAACGGAAATCCTTTTGTATTAATTGCCGGACCCTGCGTTGTTGAAAACAGAGAACTGATTTTTCATACTGCCGAAAAAATTAAAACGGTTTGTGAAAAACTTGAAGTTCCTTTCATTTTTAAGTCGAGCTACAAAAAGGCAAACAGAACGAGTCTCGATTCATTTGTAACGATAGGGGAAGAAAAAGCATTAACTATTTTAAGAGATGTTAAGAAGGAATTCGGTGTTTCGATTGTTACCGATATTCATAAGGAGGAAGATGCGGAAAGAGTTGCAGAAGTTGCCGATATTCTTCAAATTCCCGCATTCCTTTGCCGCCAAACGGATTTGCTTATCGCAGCTGGAAAAACCGGAAAAGTAGTGAATATTAAAAAAGGACAGTTTCTATCTCCCGAAGATATGAAACATGCCGCCGTGAAAGTTAAATCGACAGGGAACGAAAAAATAATGTTCACGGAAAGAGGAACGACTTTCGGCTATCATAATCTTGTGGTTGATATGCGTTCCCTTGTGATTATGAGAAAGCTCGGTTATCCGGTTGTAATGGATGCAACACATTCCGTGCAGATGCCTTCAAGCTCAAACGTTACCGGCGGAAATCCGGAATATATTTTTCCTCTCTCCAAAGCCGCTGCAGCAGTTGGGATAGACGCTTTGTTCATGGAAGTTCATCCCGAGCCTAAAAACGCTCTCAGCGATGCGGGAAGTCAGCTTCCGTTAGATAACTTGGAAGAATTGCTTAAAGTGATAAAGGAGATTGACAAAGTTGCAAAAAGAAGTTGAGAATTCAAGTGAGCTGAATGAAATAATCGAAAACGGAAAGCGGGTTGTGCAGTTGGAAATCGAATCCGTTTCTCAATTGATAAATAGAATTGATGAGGATTTTGCTAAAAGTGTTCAGACAATTTATTCGGCGGAAGGAAGAGTAATTCTTTCCGGCGTGGGAAAATCCGGTTTGGTAGGACGTAAAATTGTTGCGACTATGAATTCCACAGGCACGCCTGCAATTTTTCTTCATCCGGTTGACGCTATGCACGGAGACCTCGGAATTGTAAGAAAGGAAGACGTTGTAATTCTAATTTCAAAAAGCGGCAACACCGAAGAACTCCACGATTTAATTTTAATGCTGAAACGGCTTGGAGTTCCCATTATTGCAATGACAAGCTCAAGGAATTCATTCCTCGGGAGGCATTCCGATTATTTTTTAGACATCAGCGTTAAGGAGGAAGCTTGCCCTTACGATTTGGCGCCGACTTCATCAACAACGGCAACGCTTGTAATCGGTGATGCGCTGGCAATTGCGCTTTTACAGTTCAGAAAGTTTACGCCTGACGATTTCGCAATGCTTCATCCTGCGGGGAGTTTGGGAAAACGTTTAACTCTGAAGATAAACGAAATAATGATTACCGGAGATGCGGTTCCGGTTGTTAATCTTGAAACATCGTTCAAGAAAACAATTCTGGAAATAACAAGCAAACGTTTAGGAACGACCGCTGTTGTTGACAATGAAGGTAAGCTAGCGGGAATAGTTACTGACGGCGACTTGCGCCGATTGCTTGAAAAGGAAGTTAACCTCGAAGGACTGAAAGCGCGCGATTTGATGACGCAAGCGCCGAAGACAATTGATAAAGATAAGCTCGCTTCTTACGCTATTACTAAAATGGAAAAGTTTAAAATCACTTCTCTCGTTGTCGTTGATGAGGATAATATTCCTATTGGAATTGTTCACTTGCACGATTTGGTTAAACTCGGTTTGCAGTCTAATGAAAAGTAGCGTTTTTGCTTTTCTATTGTTTGCTTTTTTTTTCATCTCTTGCGGTGAAAAAAAAATTGAACCATCGGTTAGTATTGCCGAAGGAGATTCTCTCCCATCTCAGGAAAGCTGGGGAGATACAATTTATTTTACCGAACAGGGAAAACTACAGGCGATACTCGAAAGCCGACACTTAAAAGAATATTCCGATTTAAAAACAAAGTATCTCGATACGATTAAAGTTAGGTTTTACAAAGGTAAGGGAAAAAATCCTTCTTCGGTTCTGACTGCAAATCATGCCGAGATAAATGACAAATCGAATAAAATGATTGCGCGCGGGAATGTTGTCGTAAAGAGCGGCAACGGGAGAACTCTGAAGACGCCGGAATTAATTTGGCTTAACAAGAAGAATAAAATCTACAGTGATAAATCCGTTTGGATTGCGGATTCGAACGAAGTTATTGAAGGCGTCGGGTTTGAATCCGATAAGGAGTTAAACAACTATGTTATTCGGAAAATCACTTTAATAACGAGTAAGGTAAAATAATTTGAATTTAGCTCGAATAATATTTTCAGTCTTGCTTCTCCCTCTGCTTCTTCATGCTCAAGCGGAACAGCCGGTTACTATAGTAGGCGATAGTCTTATCGGAAAGATTGTCGGCGGAGAAAAAATTAGAGAAGTAATCGGTCATGTTGAAATTTCAAAAGAAGACGTTATAATAACTTCCGATATTGCGGTTCAGCATATCGCTACCGGAAATATTGAACTTAAAGGGAATGTCGTTTTTACGCAGGGAACAAAAAAATTATTTACTGAGAAAGCTTTTTATGAGAGCAAGAATAATTTTTTAAGAATTGATACAAATTTCTTAGCTGTAATGGACGGGGATTCTCTTGAAGGGGGAAAGGGGAGCTACTCAAAAAGCTCCGATGTTGTTACTTTGACAGAGGGAGCAGTCTTGAATAGAAAAGGGAAAAAGATTAAAGCACAAAAATTAATTTATTTTCGTAGTGATGATAAGATTTCGGCTGTCGGAGATGTAGAAGTTGTAGATTCTGCTTCGGCTCTACATTCGGATTCTCTTATTTATTTTTCGGAAAGTAAACTTACGCTTGCGTTCAAGAATGTCCGTGTTGAAAACTTAAAAGAAAACTTTGAGGTTTACGGCAACGTTCTTCGCGATTCGGGAAAGGTCAAAGTTACTGAGATAACGGGAACTCCACTCCTTGTTAAAATTGATTCAACTTCGTCTAACGGAAGAGATACGCTCTTTGTTCTATCTGAAAAAATGAAATTGCTTAATGATACCGATAAGGTTCTTATTGCTTCCGGCAATGTTAAAATATTAAGGAATAATCTTTCTCTCTCGGCGGATTCATCTCTCTTCGATATTAAAACAAACGGCTTTACGGCGATTAAAAACAGAGAGTTCGGACTGCCGGTTAAACTTTGGTTTAAGGAAAATCAAGTCTCCGGTGATTCCGTTTTTGTCTCTCTTAAGGAAAATGAATTAAAGGAAGTAAATATCAAGAAGGATGCTCTGCTCGTTTCAATAGTTGATTCTACGCACTATCGCTATAACCAAATTTCGGGAAGCGATATAAAAATGAGTTTCAAAAAGGGAAAACTTAACTCTATTTTTGTGAATGGAAATGTTCTCAGTATTTATTATTTAACCGATAACGGAAAAAGGAACGGTTTGATTAAGTCTTCCGCTCGTAGTACGTTAATTGAACTTGACAGTAATTCCGTTGCGAAAGTTAAACTTTACGGAACTCCGAACAGCGAATATCATCCGGAAAACTTAATAGAAGGAAATGAATCTGAATTTGTGCTTCCCGCTTTTCGTTTGTTTCACGACAGACCGAAAAGGGAAGAGTTTATTAGAATGAAGCTGCGGAGAAAATTAAATTACCCGAAAATTTTCTGAGACATAATCTTATCTTTGAAATGAATTTTTTTGATTTTGAGAATTAGTAAACTTGATATTTTAATTTCAAAACGGAGCGTTATTATTGTGAATTTAAAACCGATTTTATCGGGATGATTATTAATAAAAAGAAAAAACGGAATGAAATTAGAGAGTAAAGATTTAGTTAAAATTTATAAAAAGAGAAGAGTGGTTAGCGGAGTTTCCGTTGGCGTCGAACAAGGGGAAATCGTCGGCTTACTCGGTCCGAACGGCGCTGGAAAAACAACAACTTTCTACATGATTGTCGGAATGATTAAAGCGGACGGCGGGAAAGTATTTCTTGATGATGAAGAAATTACAAGGTTGCCGATGTACAAGCGTGCAAGGTTGGGAATCGGGTATCTGCCGCAGGAAGCATCCGTTTTCAGAAGATTGTCGGTTGAGGATAATATCATGGCGGTTTTGGAAATGATGCCTCTAACAAAAGAGGAAAGAAAAAGTAAAATGGAAGGGCTTCTTGAAGAGTTGAGCATTGCGCACATCAGAAAGAGTTTGGGAATGCAGTTAAGCGGAGGAGAGCGCCGACGTACCGAAATTGCAAGGGCTTTGGCGACCGACCCTAAATTTATTCTGCTGGACGAGCCTTTTGCAGGCGTTGACCCGATTGCAGTTGAAGATATTATGAATATTGTGGCGAATTTAAAGAATAAAGGAATAGGGATTTTAATAACCGACCACAACGTACATGAGACTTTAAGTATTGTTGATAAAGGTTATATTCTGATAGAAGGGGAAATTTTCAAAGAAGGCTCCGCCGGAGAATTGGCGGACGACGCAGAAGTTAGAAAACTTTATCTCGGTGAAAAGTTTAAACTCGACCGTTATTAAAATCTACGAGCCAATTTTGGTGAAATAATTTCAACTACTTTGTAGTTAGCGGGTGTCAATGTCCCGACTCGCAGTTTCTGTTACCCTTGTAAAAAGAGCGTGATTGCCGGATAATCGGAAATTTTTTCTCCGGTTTGATTTTTATGTCGCTCCTACGGAGCTTTGGCGTTTTATATAATAAGTCCTACAAACATTTCGCTCCTACGGAGCTTTTGGTTTTACCGAGTTAACAGAAGAGAACCGGATAGGTTGAAATTATTGAGGAAAAAGAAAAATATAATTTCATAAGGCATTCTTAACATCTT